>JARLJF010000118.1 GCA_031291335.1 Pandoraea sp.
ATCCAGCTCCAGCACCAGCGCTTCGGGGTCCGGAGCGTCATGCCACGACGGCACGACCCAGATGCGCTCGCCGATCTTGATCGGATCGAACTGCGACTGTGTGAGCCGCACCCAATCCTGGTCTTCGACTTCCCGCACCGTGAACGACGGCGCATTCGCGAGGCCAATTTCATTAACCGCGGCGGTCAGCAGCAGCGCCGGTTCGTGTTCCGGCGCGAGCAGCGCGATCACGCGCGAGCGCTGCCACGCGGAGCGATCCGGCGTGAGACCGGGTTCGCCGAACAACGGCTGCTCGTCGGGCGTATCGGCGTCCGCATCTTCCACCGACACGGACAACGCGCCCAACTCGAGCAGCGCGTCGGAAAATTCTTCCGCGTGCTCGCGTGCCAGCTCGACGATCAATTCCCGGTAGCTCATGACTTACGCTTCTTCCGGTGCGGCCTGCTGCTTCGCGGCCAACCGGTTTTCGAGGTAGTGAATGCTGGTGCCGCCTTCGACGAACTTCGCGTCCAGCATCAGTTCGCGGTGCAGCGGGATGTTGGTCAGAATGCCTTCCACCACCATTTCCGACAGCGCGATACGCATCCGGTTGATTGCCTGTTCGCGGGTCGCACCGTAAGCGATCAGCTTGCCGATCATCGAATCGTAGTTCGGCGGGACGAAATAGCCGTTGTAGGCGTGCGAATCGACGCGAATGCCGGGGCCGCCCGGCATATGCCACGAGGTCAACCGACCCGGCGACGGCGTGAACTTGAACGGATCTTCCGCGTTGATCCGGCATTCGATCGCGTGACCCTTGAACACGATGTCGCGCTGACGGAAGGCGAGCTTCTCGCCGGCCGCGATGCGGATCTGTTCCTGCACGATGTCGACGCCCGTGATCAGCTCGGTCACCGGGTGTTCGACCTGCACGCGCGTGTTCATTTCAATGAAGTAGAACTCGCCGTTTTCGTACAGGAACTCGAACGTACCCGCGCCCAGATAGCCCATCTTCTTGCAGGCGTCCGCGCAACGATCGCCGATCCGGTCGATCAGGCGGCGCGCGATACCCGGCGCCGGCGCTTCTTCGATCACTTTCTGGTGACGGCGCTGCATCGAGCAGTCACGCTCGCCGAGCCACACCGCGTTCTTGAACGAATCGGCGAGGATCTGAATTTCGATGTGCCGCGGGTTCTCCAGGAATTTCTCCATGTAGACCTGCGGATTGCCGAACGCGCGGCCGGCTTCTTCACGCGTCATGTTGACCGCGTTGACCAGCGCCGCTTCCGTGTGGACCACGCGCATGCCGCGGCCACCACCGCCGCCGGCGGCCTTGATGATGACCGGATAGCCGACCTGGCGGGCAATCTTGACGATCTCTTTCGGATCGTCCGGCAACGCGCCTTCCGAACCCGGCACGCACGGCACGCCGGTCTTGATCATGGTCTGCTTGGCCGTGACCTTGTCGCCCATCATCCGGATCGTTTCCGGGCGCGGGCCGATGAAGGTGAAGCCGGACTGTTCGACGCGCTCGGCGAAGTCGGCGTTTTCCGACAGGAAGCCGTAGCCCGGGTGGATCGCTTCGGCGTCCGTCACTTCAGCCGCGCTGATTAGCGCCGGCATGTTCAGGTAGCTCAGATTCGAAGGCGCCGGGCCGATACAGACCGCCTCGTCGGCGAGCTTCACGTACTTGGCTTCCTTGTCGGCTTCCGAATAGACGACGACGGTCTTGACGCCGAGCTCGCGGCACGCGCGCTGGATGCGGAGCGCGATCTCGCCACGATTGGCAATGAGGATTTTTTCAAACATAGCGGTTTTTCGACTCATCAATAGGCGCCCGGCCGGTCACGGTGCAGGCTGCCTCAGAGGATCGGTCGCGCGCCCCGGGAGGGCGGACGCGCGGGCGGCAGGCGCAAAAAGCGCAAAGCGTGCCGCGTTAGCCGACCACGAACAGCGGTTGGCCATACTCGACCGCCTGGCCGTTATCGACGAGGATTTCCTTCACCACGCCGGCCTTGTCCGACTCGATTTCGTTGAGCAGCTTCATCGCTTCGATGATGCAGATCGTCTGGCCTTCCTTGACCGTATCGCCCACCTGAACGAACGGCTCGGCGCCCGGCGACGGCGCGAGGTAGAACGTGCCGACCATCGGCGACGTCACCACGTGACCTTGCGGGACGACCGGCGCCGGCGTAGCCGGAACGCCTGCTGCGGCAGCGGCCGGCGCTTCGCCGCCCGGGAACGGAGCCGGCTGCGCGTATTGCGGCGCGTACGAGGCGGACGGTTGCACGTAAACCGGCGGCGCATTCTTGACGATGCGCACCTTGCCTTCGCCCTCGGTCACTTCGAGTTCGGAGATACCAGACTCCGAGACGAGGTCGATCAGAGTTTTCAGTTTACGTAGATCCATCAGGAAGCCCCTTTCAATGCGTAAAGTGCCGGCGCATACGCAGCCGGCGCAAATTAGACGTGTTTGGAATCAGCCGCGCGACGAACCGGCGGCGAGCCGGTCGAGCGCGAATTCGAGCGCGTACATATATCCCTTCCAGCCGAGGCCGCAAATCACGCCCTCAGCCTGGTCGGAGAAATACGAGTGATGCCGGAACGGTTCGCGACGATGCACGTTCGACAGATGAATCTCGACGAACGGGATGCCGACCCCCGCCAGTGCGTCCCGAATGGCCACGCTGGTGTGCGTGTACGCGGCGGGATTGATCAATATGAAATCGGTTTTTTCTGTCCGGGCGGATTGGATGCGATCCACCAGAGCGCCTTCGTGGTTGCTCTGGAACGACGCCAGTTCGACGCCTGCGTCCGCTGCGCGGTCCGCCAGCGCCTGATCGATCTGCGGCAAGGTCACGCGACCGTAGACCTCGGGTTCCCGGGTGCCGAGAAGGTTGAGGTTGGGTCCGTGCAGTACCAGCAGTCGCGTCATGGTCGCTTCTTTTTCCGTGGAATTGGGCGCACTTTAGCGCTGATTAGAGAAACTTGTCTAGGTTCCCGCACGTAACGAGCGACGCGGGCGGCAATTTGCCGTCGCGCCGGGCGCCCATCTTCTCTCAAATTCATACGATTTGCGCGTATTTGTGCGCGTACCGGCAGGAATCGAGCGTTAAAGGAATGTGAAATTTAAAGCGCGTCGAGGGTCTGCCGGAGCGCTTCCGGGTTGATTTGGCCTAATTTTGTCGAGCGGACATTGCCTTTGGCGTCGATCACCACGGTGAACGGCAGGCCGCCCGCGTTGTTGCCGAAGGCCCGCGCCAGGTCG
>JARLJF010000013.1 GCA_031291335.1 Pandoraea sp.
CGGGCCAAGATCCATGGGACAGGACTCATGGAGGAGACGGACCCAATGTATCCGGGCATCCCCGAGCGACGCAACCAATGAAATCGCATATGCTTCCTGAAAGCTTGCCTATATGGAAAGGCGCGCCGGCACCGATGTCTCTCCCCCTATCTCTATATAGAAGAGCGTTCGAGATGTTCCTTGCTCGCGTTATCCGGTCGCTCTCCCCTTGCCTGTCCTGGCGGCCGATCTCACTTCTGCCGCTAGCGCTCATCACCGTTGCGTGCAGTACGGTTCGGCCGCTCCCCGAGGCATCGCAGTGGACCACCCACACGTCGGCCACCGCCCCCGGCGCACTCGCCGACGCGCTAGCCCCCGCGGTCCTCGCCCATCCGGGGCAATCCGGCTTCAACCTGTTGGCAACGGGCTCCGACGCGTTCACCACCCGTCTGGCACTCGTGCAGGCCGCCCAACACAGTCTGGACGTGCAGTACTACAGCGCCGGGGAAGACATCACCGGGCGTCTGCTGCTTCAGGCACTGATCTATGCGGCACAACGTGGCGTACGTGTTCGCATGCTGGTCGACGACATCAATCGCCGCCATACCGACCCCACCTTCGCCGTACTTGACCAGACGCCCAACATCGAGATCCGTGTCTTCAATCCGTTCGCCACACTCGACACCACGCTTCTCGAGCGCACCGGCAATCTGTTCACCCAGTTCGATCAACTCAACCGGCGCATGCACAACAAGGCGCTGGTCGCCGACAACCAGTTGGCCATCGTCGGCGGACGTAATCTGGGGGATGAGTATTTCGACGCCAATCCGGATCTCTCCTTCCGCGATTTCGATCTGCTGTGCGCCGGACCGATCGTCGACGCCGTTTCCCGTAGCTTCGACCACTTCTGGACGAGTCCGCAGTCCTATCCGTTGAAACAAGTGCAGTCGAAGATCGACAAGCAGACGCTGGACGACACACGCGAGGCGCTGGTACGCCACTGGCATGACGCCGACGGGGTGCCCGCCGGGCATCAGGCGCTTCACCAACCATCGCTCACCGACAGCCTGCGCAGCGGCAAGCCCACCCTCTTCTGGGCGCCCGCGGAGCTGGCCGCCGATTCGCCCGACAAGCTGGATACCCCCTCGGCGGAGACCAAGAGCGCACCAGGGACGAAATTGCGACAGTTGGCAGGGAACGCGCAGAGCGAAGTCCTCATCATCTCGCCGTACTTCGTGCCGCTGGACGGCGGCGTCCGATTCCTCTCCGCGCTCACGCAACGCGGCGTGAAGGTGCGCGTGCTGACAAACTCGCTCGCGGCGACCGACGTCGTCCCGGTCCATGCCGGCTACGCACGCTATCGCCCGGCACTGTTGCAGGCCGGCATCGAGCTGTACGAATTCAAGCCGATCCGCTCCGACACCGGCGCGCCCTCGCCCCGACGCGTTGCATTCGGCGGCTCTTCGCGCGCGAGCCTGCACGGCAAGGTGTACGTGATCGATCGGCGCGACGTGATCCTCGGCTCGTTCAATCTGGACCCCCGCTCCGTGCGTCTGAATACCGAGTTGGCGATCGTGATCCACAGCCCCGAGTTTGCCGAGCGCATGGCCGGGATCTTCGACCGGGCCACGTTGCCCCGTGTCAGCTTCCGGGTCGAATTGGTGCCACCGGGCTCGACGCCGCCAACGCCCACGCCGCCGACCATGCCCGCGTTGCGCTGGGTCGGGGAGGAAAACGGCCAGCCGCGTACGTTCGACGTCGAGCCCTACGCGTCCTTCTGGCGCAATTCGGTGGCGGGCGCCTTCACACTGCTGCCGAGCGACGATCTGCTCTGAGTCGAACCAAGTCACAAACTGAGCCCAACGGGAGCGAGCGCCGCCCCACGACCTCGCGATGCCCCGTTCCCAATGAAAAACCGCCGACCCGACATCCCGGGCGCGGCGGTCTTCCCACGCAGCAACGCCAACATCACCCCATCGGATGACGGCAGCCGCCGATCAGAACTCGAACGTTGCCGACAGCGTGGCTGAACGCGCATCGCCAATCGAGACGAAATATTGACTCGCGCTCGACGGGTAGTACGTCTTGTTGAACACATTTTTGACGTTCAACTGATAGTGCACCGGGTGACGGCCGACCTTCGTGTCGTACGCGGCGAACACGTCGGCGACGAAGTAGGCCGGCAGCGTGAAGCTGTTGGCCGAGTCGCCCGGACGCGACCCGACGTAGCGCCCGACCGCGCCGAGGCGCAAGTTGCCGCTGCCGTCGCCCAGCACCGGGCCCCAGTCATACACACCGGCCAGCGACGCCGTGTGACGCGCCACGTTCGCCAGCGTATTCCCGGTGTAGAGCGGATCGTCCGTGGTCTTCGCGTCGATGAACGCGTAGCTCGCGATCACGTTCCAGCGCTGCCCGATACGGCCCGACACATCCAGCTCGACGCCACGCGAGCGCGCCGCGCCCGACGTCCGCCAGTCGATCGCCTTGGTGACGTCGTTGAACTGCGACACCAGCACATTGCGCTTGTCGATGTTGAACAGCGCCAAGGTGCCGCTCAGCCCGTTCGGCATATCGAGCTTCGCACCGACTTCATACGACTTGGCATGCTCCGGTGCGATGTTCGAACCGATCACCACACCGGACGACAAGGGCGCGATAGTCGACGTCGGCTTGAGCGACTCCGAATAGCTGCCATACAACGACAGATAGTCGGTCGCCTTATAGACGACACCCGCACGCGGCAGCCACTTCGAATCGCTGATGTTCGTATTGACCTGGAACGGGCGCCCCTTGCCCGCCAACTGGCTGTAAGTCAGCAGACGCACGCCCGCCACGACGATCCAGCGATCGGTGACATGGATGGCGTCCTGAAAGAAGAGCGACGCATCGTGCAGCGTACCGGTCTGATCGCTGTCACTGGCCGACACGGTCGTCGGAATCACCTCGCAGCCGTACACCGGATTCAGGTAACTGAACGTGCACTTCGCCGCCTGCCGGATCAGATCGCGACGATAGATGCGCCGGTACTCCCAGTCGCCCCCGAATTGCAGATCGTGGCGCATGCCCGCCAGATGCACCTTGCCATCGAGATAGGCAATGCCGTAACTGTCCGTGCTGTCCGAGCCGAGCGTGCCGTCGTTGCTTCGTGAAATGATCCCGGTCTTGGTATTGATGCCGTTCACGCGCAGTTGCCCGGCGTCATAGGTCTCGGTGTTGTAGCTGTAGCCGAAGTGCGCCTTCCAGTCGGGATTGAACTGATGATCGACCGTGATCTGCGCCAGATGCGACTGCCCCGTCATCTCGTTGTGCACGTCGTCCAGACGTTCGCGCGGCGAAATGGCGAGCGGCTTGTTCGTGGTCGGATCGATGACCGTGCCGCGATCGAACGGCGTCAGGAAATTGCGGTACTCGTACGAGAGCACCACCTGCGTGTCGCGTCCGTAATAGGCCAGCGTCGGCGCGACCAGCGTTTCACGCTGCGAGCCGAAGTTACGCCAGTATTGCTGGTTGTTCTGGTCCACAACCAAGCGGTACGCCAGACCGCTATCGCCAATGGGGCCGGTCGTGTCGAGCGTTTCTTCCGCGCCGTTCTTGCCGTGCCCGTAGGTCGTGCCGGCCACGCTCACCGCCGTGTAGGACTTGAGTAGCGGACGCTTGCTGACCACGTTGATCACGCCGCCCGGGTCCATGATCCCGTAGAGCAGCGACGTCGGCCCCTTGAGCACTTCGACGGAATCCGCGTTCGCATTGAGCGCCCGCCCCTGCACGAGCGGCATGCCGTTGTGCATGATCGAGCCGTCGCGGTTGCCGCCAAAGCCGCGCTTGAGCAGCGTGTCCTGCGTGCCCGCCAGCGTATTGCCCTGCACGATGCCGCTCACGTTGATCAGCGCGTCGTCGAGCGTGCGGGCATGCTGATCGGCCAGCACCTGATGCGGCACCACATTGATGACCTGCGGAATGTCGAGGATGGGGGCGTCGGAGCGCGACACGTTGGCGTCGACCGGTTGGCGGTACGCGTCGGACCAGGCCTGCGCCTGAACATGTGTCGCTGGCAACGCCACGTCGCCCGTGCCGCCACCCGAGGCGAGCGCGGCGGCGACGGGCGCCCCCTGCGGCACCAGCGTGTAACCCGCTCCCTGTGGCGATGCGCTCAACCCGGTACCCGCCAGCAACTGACCGAAGGCACCCGGCACATCGAAACGACCCTGCACGCCAGGGCTTTGACGCCCTGCCGTGAGCGCAGGCGTGTACGTCAGGAGAATGCCGGCTTCACGGCCGAAGCGCGTCAGCACGGTGTCGAGCGACCCTGCGGGAATGCTGTAAGCGCGGGAGGCGGCCCCGGTAGTGGCCTTTGCGGACGCGTCAGGCTGGTCCGCCGTCTGCGCATGCACGGCGTTGGCGTACAGGGTCGCGGCGAACGTCACCGCCACGCCAACGCAGACGCTGCGGCGATGCAGACCGGGGGAGACCCGCAAGCCAGGACGGCGAGCGGCGCGCGGGAATTCGGGTAAAGCGACGGCCATGATGTGAGATCTCGTTCAGGCAATGGAGAGAAGGTTTCACTTCCCTTGTCACGCGAGACCGACGAAACAGCTCACTGACCGGACAAAAATTTGAAACGATGGGCGCACGGCGGTTCAGCCGCGCGGGCCGATCGTCACCCAGTAGCGCGTGACCGACGCCACCGATACCGGTAACGCGTGCGGCAACACGGCGAGAATCGCGTCCGTGTCGCCCAGCGGATACGTGCCGGACACCCGCAACGCCGCCACCGCCGGATCGCAACGGACGTAACCGCGCCGATAGCGCGACAGCTCGGCCAGAAACGCGTCGAGGCGCATGTCGACGGCAACGAACATGCCGTCGACCCATGCCCCGTCGCCATCGGCGAGCGGCATCACGGGTGCGACATCCCGCGACGTGAACCGCGTCTGCTCTCCGGCACGGACGATCCGCGCGCCGTCATCACGGCCAGCCTGGTCGGGTGTCACACGCACCGCGCCCTCGAATACTTGCACCGAGCCGCCGGCGCTCCCCTGCGCGGCCTGACGCACCACGAAGCGCGTGCCCATCGGCTGCAAGGTCGCCTGCGCCGTGGCCACGACTAACGGTCTGGGCGGCACGTGCCCTGCATCCTTGCCCGTCGTGACCATGATTTCGCCATCGATGAGCGTGATGCGCCGCGCATCCCCTGCCATGGACAGCCGCACGGCGGTGTGTGTGTTGAGCACGAGGGTGGTGCCGTCTGCCAGCCGCAGCGTGCGGCGCTCTCCCACCCCCGTGCGTACATCGGCCCGCAGCCATTGGACGGCCAGCGGATCGCTCGCCACCCAGGCGCCGGTCCCCACGAACAGCGCCCCGGCGATGGCCTTCACCGCCATTCGACGCCCACGCGAGCGCGGCGCCCGAAGCGCTGCCTGTGCGACGGCCGCGCCGAGCGTGCCCGACACCTGCCGCATGCGCTGGTCGGCCTTTTCGATGTGCCGCCACGCGCGTTCATGTTCGGGATGGGCCTCGCGCCAGCGAACACAGGCGGCGCGCAGCGTCTCGTTGGCGTCGCCGCTGTTCAGCGACACCCACCATTCAACGGCCTGCTGGGCGATACCGGCGTCGAAGCCGCCAACGGACGAAAGGGGTGCGCAAGCGCGTGTCATGCGGCACCCATCGCAAAGAAACACTGCGTGCCGGCGCGCACGAGATGGCGCTTCACTGTCGCGAGCGAGATGCCGAGTTCGGTGGCGATCTCGACGTGCGTCAGCCCATCGAGCTGCGCCAGCAGGAACGCACGTTTGACGAGCGCGGGCAGACCGTCGAGGCAGCGGTCGATCTCGAGCAGCGTCTCAAGCACGATGGCGCGCTCTTCAGGAGAGGGTGCGAGCGCCTCCGGCTGTTGCGCGAGGGCGTCGAGATAAGCGCGCTCGATCTGCTCGCGACGCCAGTAGTTATAGAGAACGCGTTGCGCGACGGTCGTCAGGAAAGCCCGCGGAGACGCCAGCATGCGCGGCGGATCGCGCTCGAGCAGACGCACGAATGTGTCGTGCGCGAGATCGGCCGCGCGGTGCGAGCAGCCGGTCTTGCGATGCAGCCAGCCATGTAGCCAGCCGTGATGGTCGGTGTAGAGTCCCTGCAGCGTGGTGTCGCGCGGCAGCGTGGGCAACGTGTCGTCGGCGGGCATACGCCCCTCCTGTCCCCGGGCCAGGTGTGGCCGAAAGGCTCAGGCACCCGTTTTTGCAAATGAGAATCGTTCGCAGTATAGCAAACAAGTCTCCGGGGGCAATACATCGCTCATGCCGCCCATGCCGTTCATCGCTACGCGTGTCGCGTATGCGACAACGGCATGGAAAGCGCGCCGGGATCAGTAGTACCTGTCGTCGAGCAGCATGTCTTCGAAGAACGCCCCGAAGCGCTGTTGCGGGTCACGCAGGTGGATTTCCAGAATCCAGCGCATGGCTGAGGGCGTCGTGTCGAAATCGGCGAGCGAGCCCGTGTGGATGGCCGCATGCGGGAAGTCCGACACCCGGTGCCCGGGCAAATCGAAGTTCAGCGTCCAGCCCATGCGTCTGGCGACCTCGTCGGCATAGGCGTAGAGCGCTTGCCCGGTCGCGCCTTCGCGCTGCCACTTGGCGCGCACGTCGTGGAACAGCGCTTCGGCATCGCGCGCGCAACGGGCATACGCCGCGTGCTCGCCCACGACGAAGCTGGCGCCGCCGTCACCTTCCCACGCTTCGAAGCGCGGGGCGATGTCGATGAAGAACAGGTCGTTCTCGCCGAGCACCATGCCCGGCTCGGACGCCTGACGCATCGGCTTGAGCGTGTTCGTGCCAAAGCGCACGCGCGTCGGATGCCAGCTCAACTCGAGCCCGGCCGCCGTGAGCACGCCCTTGGCCATGGTCACGGCGTCTTCCTCCACCATGCCCGGACGCACCTGTGCCGCGATGTCGCGAATGGCCGCGCGGGTCTTGTGACGCGCCGTGAGCATGCCGTCGACGGAGAACGCCGGGCCGACGCGCTCGGCCAGCGAGGCGGTGTCGGGGTAGCGGATGGCAGATGAAGTCGCTTGATTCGACATGGATAACCTCTCAGTAGGGAAGGGAGACATCGCGACGGCCCGTGCCGTCACCGACAGGACCGATTGTCGAAGCGAAGCCTGCGTCCCTACCCGGACAGGAGCGGCCCGATCGGGCCAACCAGCGGCATCTTCGCGCCAGCGTGCGGCCGAGCGCGTACCCAAGCGCCGCTTTCTGCCAAAATGCGGCGCATCACTGCCAGCGTTCATCCGTCCCCCATGATCCGTAACGTCGCCTTGCTGGTCTTTCCCGGTGTGCAATCGCTCGACGTGAGCGGGCCGCTGGACGTCTTCGCGGAAGCCAACCGTTTCCTGTTACCCGGCGATCACTATCAGACGGAAGTCGTCGGCACGCAGCACGGCGCCATCGCCTGCTCGAACGGCATGATGCTGATGCCGCGCCGTCACTATCAGGATGTGGGCGGGCATCTCGATCTGCTGCTGGTGGCGGGCGGTCCGTCGCTGCTCACGGACGACCTTGGCCCGAATGTATATCGCTGGCTTAACGACATGGTGCCGCGCGCGCGACGCTACGGATCGATCTGCAATGGCGCCCTGGTGCTGGCCGCCGCCGGCTTGCTCGACGGCAAACGCGTGACCACGCACTGGAACGACGTGGACGTGCTCGCCGAGCGCGCGCCGGGCGCGCATATCGAAGTGGACCGATTGTTCGTGCAGGACGAGAGCCTCTTTACGTCTGCAGGGGTCACGGCCGGGATCGACCTGTCGCTGCATCTGCTGGCGCAGGATCACGGGCAGGAGGTCGCGCTCAATGTCGCAAAGCGACTGGTCGTCTTCACACAGCGCTCCGGCGGGCAGTCGCAGTTCAGCCCTTACCTCACGCCATATGTCGAGCCGAACTCACCGGTCGCCCAGGTGCAGCAGTACGTGCTGGAGCATCTGGCCGATGCCCTGTCGGTCGGGGATCTGGCGGCAGTGGCGAAGATGAGCGTGCGTAACTTTTCTCGGGTGTTTGCGCGCGATTCGGGCGTGACGCCCGCCGATTTCGTGAGCGCCGCCCGGGTCGATGCCGCACGGGTGATGCTGGAGAACGGCAACGCACCGCTCAAGACCGTGGCGTGGGAATGCGGGTTCGGCGATCCGCACAATATGCGCAAAGTCTTCCAGCGCCGCTTCGGCGTGTCGCCGCAGCAGTATCGCGAGCACTTCGGGCGGCCAACCCGCTGACCGCCATCCGCGCTCGCGCGTTCACACGTTCACGCACTCACGCCCTCACGGGTTGACCAACGTCAATGCCAGTAAGCGAATGCCGTGAGCGACACCAGCACGATGATCGCACCGCCGATACGCGTGGCGATCTGGGCGAACGGCATCAGCTCCATGCGGTTGGCCGCAGTGAGAATCGCCACGTCGCCAGTGCCGCCCAGACCGCTGTGCGTTGCGTTGACGATCGCAGCCTCCACCGGATACATGCCAACCCACTTCGCCACGAAGAAGCCGGTGAGTGCTAGCGACAACACCGTCGAGAGTGCCGTCACGATGTTGATCCAGTGAAAGGCCGTGACGATCTCGCCCCATGGCGTCATCGCGACACTGATGGCGAACATCAACGGATACGTGACGGCCGTCGAGAAAAAGCTGTACATGAAGCGCGCACCGCCGCGCACACGCGGCGACACGATCTGGAAAAGCTGCGCAATCACCACGAAGACCAGCATCACCACCGGCGCGGGCCAGTTGAACCATTGATGGCTCAGTACGCCGAGCAGATAGAGCGCGATCGCCGTGCCGCCTGCCGCGGCAACACTCGCGGCGTCGAAGCTCTGCGCACCTTGCGACGCGTCTGCGGCGTCGACCGGCACCTCGCCGGCAGGCGCGACCGTCAGTTGGCCATTCCCCGTGAGCTTGGGTTTGCGTGCGCCAAGATAGCTCAGCAGTCCCGCCAGACAGATCGCGGAGATGTTGCCGAGCATCGCGGCAGAGAGCGCCTGCGCGAACAGTGGCCCCTGCTCGACGCCCAGAATCTGCGCGTAACCCGCCGACAGGGGCAACGCGCCCTCGCCCACGCCGCCCGCCATGATCGGCACAACGATGTAGAACAGCACGTGTTTGACGTCGAGCCCCAATGCCGTGCCGACCGCCGTTCCCACACATGCCGCCACCACCGAGCCGAGCGCCAGCGGGATGAAAATGCGCACGAAGCCCTTCACCAGCGTGCGACGATCCATGCTCAGCACGCTGCCGACGATGATCGCGGCAATGAACAGGTAGAGGAAATTCGAACTCTTGGTGAACGTTGTGACGGCCTTGGTCACCGGCTCGGGCATCAAGCCGTAATAGACCATCGCCGACGGAATGAACGCGGCGAAAATCGACGTCGCCCCGATGTGACGCACCCACGGAATACGCTTGGCCAACTCCGCACAGGTGAAGCCACCCACCGCGACGAGGGCAATACCCGTGGGCAGATCGGAGGCGAGCTTGCCGTTGTGCGTCATGGCCGCGAGGATACCGATGAGCACCAGATACACCGGCAGCGGTAACGCGCCGATACGCACGTCGAAGACAGCCCACCAGCGCTCACGCAGCGATGGCGCGCGGGGATTCGGCGTTGCACCGGCCTTGATATCTGATGTCGGCGGCGCCGCCTTGGCAGATGCGCGCGGCACCTCGGCATGCGGGGTTGCGGTTTCCATGAGTCGTTTGTCTCCGTTCATCTCTTTATGTGGACGGGGGCCGATGCAGACGCGCCGCGTTGCATCGCGTCCGTCTTATTGCACAGCCTGTGTCACACGCAATGCCGTGATGTCGTCATCGCTCAGTCCGGCGTCGCGCAGCACTTCATCCGAGTGTTGTCCGAAGGCTGGCGCAGCGCGAGGCGCGGCAGCAACGGCAGCCGGGGATGTCTCACCGGGCGCGACAAACTTGATCGGCTGGCGGAATCCGCGGTAGCCGCGATCACCGCCCGCACCGGGATAGGTGTAATGCTGCATCATCGCCTCGGCTTCGACCTGCGGATCGTCGAACATATCTTCGACGGTGCGCGCAGCCGCGCATGGCACGGCGTCGCCGAAAATCGTCTCCCATTCACGCGCGCTGTGTGCCTGCAATGCCGCGTGCAGTTGAGGCACGATGTCGTCGCGGTGGTCGGCGCGTTTGCGCACCGAGTCATAGCGCGTGTCCGCAGCCAGTGCCGCGAGGCCCGTCTTCTCGCACAATGCCCGCCAGAAGTGAGGCGTGTTGGCGGAGATGTACAGGTAGCCCTCGCGCGTGGGGTGAATGCCCGTGATGCCGCCGGAGCGCATGTCGCGGCCCACGTCGCGCGGTTCGTCGTCGGCCCAGATCAGGCGGGCCGATTGCATGGCCAGCGCACTGCGCAGCAGCGACACGCCGACATACTGTCCTTGCCCGCTGCGCTCACGCGCGAACAGTGCCGACGAGACGCCCGCCGCGACCAACGACGCCGCATAGTAGTCGACCACTGAGCCGTACAGGATCTCGGGCGGACCGTCAGTCTTGCCTTGCATGGCGCACATGCCGGTCATCGTCTGCAGCACCTGGTCGTAACCCGCCTTGTCCTTGTTCGGCCCCGTCTCGCCATACCCCGTCACCGCGCAATAGATCAGACGCGGATTCACCTCGCGCAATTGCTCATACGCAATGCCGAGGCGCGCGGGCACGCTCGGGCGGAAGTTGTGAACGAGCACGTCGGCCGATTCGACCAGACGTCGCAGGACCGCCAGCGCCGCCGGCTGCTTGAGATCGAGTACGAGCCCGCGTTTGCCGCGATTCACCCCTAGAAAGGCGCGGCTCTCGTCGGCCAACGTCGACGGATATTTGCGCAGATTGTCGCCCGTCGGTGGCTCGATCTTGATGACATCGGCCCCCTGATCGGCGAGTAACGTGCAGCCGTAGGGACCGGCGATATAGGCGCTCAGGTCGAGCACGCGCACGCCGGTCAACGGGGCGTTACCCGCTTGGACTTCCGACGCGAGCGGCACGGCGGAGATGGGAGATTCTCGTTTCATTGCAGTCTGTCTACAGCTTGGTTGGGGCGGGGACACGGCTCGTCGACCGACTCGGTAAGCCCTTGCCGACCGGTGCCACGCGGGTGCGGCGCTCGGCTCACGCCGCGGCGAGTGAATCGCGTTGAACGTCGCTCAGCAAGCCCATGCGGTGGGCGTCGCCCACCATCGCGCGGGCGCGTTCGAGAAAGGGCACGTCGATCATCTTGCCGTCGACGACATACGCGCCGACACCGTCCCGTTCGGCGATTCGCGACGCCTCGAGCACACGCACGGCATGTGCGATCTCCTCATCTGACGGCCGGAAGATGTCGTTAGCGAGCGCGATCTGGCTCGGATGAATGCAGCTCTTGCCGAGGAAGCCCATCGCACGGGCAAGCTGTGCCTCGGCACGGAAGCCGGTGTCGTCCTGGATGTTGGCGAACGCGGAGTCGTAAGCGAAAACGCCCGCAGCACCCGCCGCCATGCGCAGTGCAAACATCGCCTGCGAGATGGCCGCTGTCTCACATCGTGCAATGCCCAACGGCTCGAACAAATCCCCCAGTCCCAGTTGCAGACCTGCCACGCGCGGATGCGCCGCTGCCAATTCGGCAGCGCATTGCAACGCCTTCGGCGACTCGATGTTGAGCAACAACCGCACCGGCGTGACAACACCATTGGCGCGCTCGGCATGTTCGATACGCTCGGCGGCATGACGCACGTCGTCGGCACATTCCGGCTTAGGCAGATTGATCATCGCGACGCCCGGCTGCACGACAGCGTCGATGTCGGCGGCGAAGTACGGTGTGTCGAGGGCGTTCACGCGCACGATGAGCTGCTTGGCGAGCGCTTGCGCCGCGGGCAACGCGACGAGCCAGTCGCGCAGCGTCTGGCGGGCGTTCTGCTTGCGCTCAGGGGTGACGGAGTCTTCGAGATCGAACGACACGGCATCGGCCGCGCTGGCGAGCGCCTTGGCGAACAGCTCCGGGCGGGCCGCGGGTACGAAGAGTTTGCTTCTCATGTCTCCACCTTCTTTTTTCACTGAAGGCAGTCTAAGTGTCGTCTCGTTTTAGATAAACTATCCGCACCTATCTTGAAAGCATAGAAAAACTACGGTTATGGATACGGGATTTCTCGCCAATCTGCTGCTGGTCGTCGACAGCGGATCGATGGCTGAAGCGGCGCGGCGAATCGGCGTGACACCGGCGGCGATCGCCCAACAGGTGCAGGCGCTGGAGCGCGAGCTGGGCGTATCGCTGCTGGTGCGCGCCGGGCGCACCGTCATTCCGACGGAAGCGGGCCACCGTGTCATCGAGAAGGCCCGAGCGCTCGTACGCGATACAGCCGAACTCAAAGCGGTGGCGCTGACAAATGAGCCTTCCGGCGAGTTGCGCGTCGGCACGATCACAACGGCGCTGCTCAGCCTGCTGCCCGACGTGCTCGCGGGCTTCTCCAATGCGTTTCCTCAGGCACAGGTGCTGATTCGCGCAGGTACGTCGATGGAGTTGTACGAAACGCTGCAGCGTGGCGAGCTGGATGTCGCGATCTGTCTGCACCCGCCGTTCGCATTGCCAAAGGCGTACGAGTGGCATTTGCTGCGCGAGGAGCCGATCGTGCTGCTCGCCCCGACGGCGCTGGCCGAGATCGACCCGCATACGCTGCTGCAGCGCGAACCGTTCATCCGCTATGACCGGTCGCTGGGCGGTGGCAAGCAGGCCGATCAGTATCTGCGCGCGGCGAAGATCGTGCCGCATGAGCTGTTCGAACTGAATTCGCTGATGGCCATCGCCATGATGGTCGACCGTCGTCTGGGCGTATCGCTGGTGCCGGACATCGTCTCGCCATTGACCGCGAACCTGAACATCGTGCGTCTGCCCTTGCCTGCGCCGGTCGAGCGCCGCCGCTTCGGCCTGCTTTGGCATCGCGCCTCCCCGCGCGCCCGGCTGATCAAGGGGCTGATGCACTGTTCGGAAGCGGTGCTCGCGCGGGAAAACCACGGATAGTCCGGCCCTTACCGTGTCCGAACTATCCCATCACGGGAGAGTCGCGGCCCTCTCACCCCGCAAATCGGTGTCCACTCAATCGCCTCCGGCATATCATGGAAAACATTTATTGACCGACCGGCCGGTCGGCTTATAATGCGTTCCATATCCCCACATGCCGCGGAGGCCTTCCTCTATGTATACGCAAGCCATCGATCTGGCCGGCAACAGCCCCAAGGGCGTGCGCGCCCTGAGCGAGGCGGAGCAGCAGCAACAAGCCCGCTTCGACGCGCGCGTCGCTGCCGATCAGAAGATCGAGCCGCAGGACTACATGCCCGCCGAGTATCGCAAGACGCTCGTGCGCCAGATCTCGCAGCACGCGCACTCGGAAGTCGTCGGCATGCTGCCGGAAGGTAACTGGATCTCGCGTGCGCCCAGCCTCAAGCGCAAGGCGATTCTGCTCGCCAAGGTGCAGGACGAAGCCGGTCACGGCCTCTATCTGTATTCGGCGGCCGAAACGCTCGGTACGTCGCGCGACCAGATGATCGACGCGCTCCACTCCGGCAAAGCCAAGTACTCCAGCATCTTCAATTACCCGACGCTCACGTGGGCCGATGTCGGCGTGATCGGCTGGCTCGTCGATGGCGCCGCCATCATGAATCAGGTGCCGCTGTGCCGCTGCTCGTACGGTCCGTATGCGCGCGCCATGATTCGCGTGTGCAAGGAAGAGTCGTTCCACCAGCGTCAGGGCTTCGACGCCCTGCTCTCGATGATGAGCGGCACGCAAGCCCAGCGCGACATGGTGCAGGAAGCCGTGAACCGCTGGTGGTGGCCCGTGCTGATGATGTTCGGCCCGAGCGACAAGGAATCGATCCACAGCACGCAAACCATGAAATGGGGCATCAAGCGCATCTCGAACGATGACCTGCGTCAGAAGTTCGTCGACGCCGCCATCGAACAGGCCAAGGTGCTCGGCGTGACCTTCCCCGATCCGGATCTGAAGTGGAACGAAGCGCGCAAGGCGCACGACTACGGCGAGATCGACTGGAGCGAATTCTGGCGCGTGGTTGGCGGCGAAGGCCCGTGCAACAAGGAACGCCTCGGTACCCGTGTGGCCGCCCACGAGAAAGGCGCCTGGGTGCGCGACGCCGCGCTGGCGCACGCCGCCAAGCAGCGCCAACGCGCCGAGAAGCAGGCCGCCTGAGCCACATCAGGCATCAGGCCAGCCCCTCACAAGACATCAGGAACGATCATGACGCAAGCAAGCAACAAGGAATGGCCCCTCTGGGAAGTGTTCGTGCGCAGCAAGATGGGCCTCGAACACAAGCACAGCGGCAGCCTGCACGCCGCCGACGCCGAGATGGCGCTGCGCATGGCGCGCGACGTCTACACGCGCCGCCAGGAAGGCGTGAGCATCTGGGTCGTGCCGTCGGTCGCCATCACGGCGTCGGCACCGGAAGACAAGGCCGAACTGTTCGATCCGGCCGCCGACAAGATCTATCGCCACCCGACCTTCTACCAGTTGCCGGAAGAAGTGAACCACATGTAAGCGGCGGCGCGCTCATGCGAATCCGCGCGATTCGCGCAACTAGCGCGCCCCATGCGAGACCCCAGAACATGAAACCGACGCAGGAACATCTGTCTTATCTGCTGCGCCTCGCCGACAACGCGCTGATCCTCGGTCAGCGCAACGCGGAATGGTGTGGTCACGGCCCCGTGCTCGAAGAAGACATCGCGCTCACCAACCTGAGCCTCGATCTCATCGGCCAGGCGCGCATGCTCTATCAGCACGCCGCCAAGGTGGAAACCGATCTCACCGGCATCACCAAGCAGGAAGACGACTACGCCTTCTGGCGCGACGAATTCGCCTTCCGTAACTGGACGCTCGTCGAGCTGCCCCACTACGGCCCGACCGCCGGCACGACCGCCGCCGAGCGCGACTACGCCGTGACCATCGTGCGCAACTTCCTCTACTCGGCCCTGATGGTCGAAGTGTGGCAAGCCCTCGCACAATCGGCCGACGCCGAACTCGCCGCTATCGCCGCCAAGTCGGTCAAGGAAGCGCATTACCACCTGCATCATGCGCGCGACTGGCTCGTGCGCTTTGGCGACGGTACCGAGGAATCGCACCGCCGCGCGCAGGCCGCGCTCGACTATCTGGTGCCGTATATGAACGAGGTCTTCAAGCGCGACACGCTCGAAGACACCGTGGCCGCCGCCGGTACGGGCGTCACGATGGCCGACCTGAAGGACGCGTGGCAAACCACGGTGAGCGATGCGCTCGCCGAAGCCACACTCACCGCCCCGGTCGGCGGTGCGTTCGAAAGCACGGGCAAGTTTGGTCATCACTCCGAGCACATGAGCTTTCTGCTCGGCGAGATGCAGGGGCTGGCGCGCCAGCATCCCGGCGCGACCTGGTAAGGCTCGCAATGCAATCGTTCGCCGCTCTGGACGCCGATCCGACCATGAATCTTCCGCTCACCCCGGCTGTCGCGCCCGACGTGCTTACGCCAGCCTCGGAGGCGTCGTTGCCGCTCGCGTGGCAGACGCTCGAAGCGGTGCCCGATCCGGAGATTCCGGTCGTGTCGATTCGGGAGCTTGGCATTCTGCGCGACGTACGTGTGGTCACGAACGACAGCGGCGACGCGGCATTCGAGATCGTGATTACGCCCACGTACTCGGGCTGCCCGGCGATGCAGCAGATCGCGGAGGACATCGCTGCGGCCATGACCCGCGCGGGCCTCGGTCCGTGGCACGTCAAGACCGTGCTGGCGCCCGCGTGGACGACGGACTGGATCAGCCCCGACGCCCGCGAGAAGCTGCGCAGCTACGGCATTGCCCCGCCCACGGGCGCGCATGCCGTGGCCGCCGACGCGCCGCGCAAGATCACGTTCTACGGACGTCCGAAGGACGGTGTGCCGTGCCCGCATTGCGGCTCGGCCGACACCGAAGTGGTATCGGCCTTCGGCTCGACCGCTTGCAAAGCGCATTACCGTTGCCGCACGTGCCGTGAGCCGTTCGACTACTTCAAGCCCTATTGATTGATCCGATTGATCCGACTGATCCCGCCTCGCGCGTAGCGATGCCGACACTCCGCCCGTCGGCACCCGCACCCGGGCGGCAAGGAAGCCCACGATGACGACCCCGCAATTCCACTCGCTGACCATTCGCGAAATCCGGCCCGAGACCGCCGACGCCATCTCCATCGCCTTCACGGTGCCGGACACGTTGCGCGACGCCTATCGCTTCACGCAAGGCCAGTTCCTCACGCTCAAGACCGACATCGACGGCGAGGAAGCACGCCGCTCCTATTCGATCTGCGTCGGCGTGCCCGAGTACGAAGCCACGGGCGAACTGCGCGTGGGCATCAAGCGCGTGCCGGGCGGCAAGTTCTCGAACTTCGCGAACGATCAACTGAAGCCGGGTCAGCAGATCGACGTGATGACGCCGGATGGGCGCTTCTTCACGCGTCTGGCTGCGGATAACGCAAAGCACTACGTCGGCTTCGCCGGCGGCTCGGGCATCACGCCGATGCTCGCCCTCATCAAGACGACGTTGGCCGCGGAGCCGGACAGCCAGTTCACGCTGGTCTACGGCAATCGCTCGGTGCCCGCGATCATGTTCGCCGAGGCGCTCGAAGACCTGAAGAACACATATCTGGGCCGTTTGCGTCTGTATCACGTGCTGTCGGACGAAGCGCAGGAAGTCGAGCTGTTCAACGGCCTGCTCAATCAGGACAAGTGCACGGCCTTCCTCGAAACGTTGATTCCGGCCTCAAGCATCGACGAAGCCTTCATCTGCGGCCCGGGCCCGATGATGGACGCCGCCGAAGCCGCGCTCGCCGCCGCCGGGGTCGCCAAGGAAAAGATTCACGTCGAGCGATTCGGCGTGCCCACGTCGCAAGTCGCGGTGAAGCCGGTCGTGATCACCGACGATACGCCGATGGCCGAACTGGTCGTCGTCATGGACGGCAAGGAACGTCGCCTGCGCCAGCCGTATGAAGGCCAGAGCATTCTGGATACGGGGCTGGCCGCCGGTTTGTCGCTGCCGTACGCCTGCAAGGGCGGCGTGTGCTGCACGTGCCGTGCGAAGGTCCTCGAGGGCGAAGTGGCGATGGACAAGAACTACACGCTGGAAGACTACGAGGTCGAACAGGGCTTCGTGCTGACGTGTCAGGCGCGCCCGCTCACGGAACGCGTCGTGGTGAGCTACGACGAGCGTTGAGTCGGCGCTGAACCTGCGGGGGTCGGCGGGCCGGGGCGAGTTGGGGCAAGCCGGGGCCGAACCGGGAAGGGCCGCCGGCAAGGCCTGCCCCGCGCCGGCATGTCGAACGCCTGTTTGCCACGCCGTGCGAACGATGTGCCATCGCGAGTCAACGCGGCCGGAACATGCGTGAAATCGCACCAATGCGTCGATTATTTCGGGCATTACGGGAGCGTCAACCCGAGGGTGCGGGAATACCGTAAACTACCGGCATGAATACCATCCATGTCGTTTGTGGCGATATCGCCGCGCAGCAGTTGCGCGCGGCGATGGCGCAAGCGCTTCGCGCCGACCCCGTGCTTGTCCTGCGTGACGATCTGGCCATTGGCCCATTGCGCGAAATCGACGAGAACGAGCGGCAGCGGGCCGCTTTCTGGCAACGCGTGGTGCCCTCTGCCGGTCGCGACTACGCCGGTGAGCTGCGCGAAGAACTGGCATCGCTTCAGCGTTTGATCGAGGGCGAGAGCGCCGTGGTTTGCTGGCATGGCGATAGCGCATCGGACCAGCTTACGCTGCGTCGCGTGGCATTCATGTTGCGCAATACGCCCGCCCGTCTGAACGAGATCATTTTGCGCAGCGGCGACCTGTCAACGCCCGGCACGGCGCAAGTGCCGGAACGGCGAACCAGCGTCGGCATGTATTCGCCAGAAGTGCTGGCCGAGCGATTCGCGCGCATCGCACCGATCTCGCTGCTGCGCATTGGCCGTCTGTCGTTGGAATGGCGAGCGCTCAAGCAAGTGAACACGCAGGTGCGCCGCTGGGTGCACAACACCTTCGAAGGGGCGACGTTCGCCGAGATCGACGACCAGATTCTGACGCAGGCGCCCGTCGCCTGGACGCCGATGGCAGCCTTTCTGGGCGAGATGATGCCCCGCGTCGAAGGCTTTTTTGCGACTGACAGTTTTCTGTTGTGGCGCTGCCGCGAACTCGGTGCGGCAGGCCGGCTCGCGTTGCGCGGCGACACCACGGCGCCCGCCGCGTGCGATCTACGACTGGAGTAACCCCCGTTTATGGCACGTACCAAAGCGCCCGATCACGAATCGCAGCGCGAACAGATTCTCGACGTCGCCGCCGAGGCCTTCGCCCGCGCGAGCTATCCGAGCACGTCGATGTCCGAGCTGGCCGCAGCGTGCGGCACGTCCAAAGCCCGGCTGTATCACTACTACGCGAGCAAGGACGCCATTCTGTTCGATCTGCTCGAGCGCTACACCAAGCGTCTGATGCTGATCGTCACCGAGGTCGAGGCGCTCGGCCAACGCCGCGGGCTGTCCGAGCGCGACACGTTCCACGAACTGATCCGCGCGTTTCTCGATGAGTACGAGACGTCGCAGACACGCCATATCGCGCTGCTCAATGACGTGAAGTTCCTCAACGACGAGCAACGCGAAATCGTGCTCAACCGGCAGCGCGACGTGGTGGCCGCCTTCGCCCGCCAACTCTCGCGCGCGTTCCCCGACCGGGTCGCCAAGCACAACCAGACGGCGCTCACGATGATGCTGTTCGGCATGATCAACTGGACCTTTACGTGGCTCAAACCCGGTGGCCGTATGCGCTACCGCGATTTCGCCAACGAAGTCATCGCCGTACTCGAACACGGACTCGTGGCCCCGCTGCCGGGCGGCATCGAAGCCGCCATCCCGATCGCCGCCACGCCGCCTCACCCCTGACGAAGTGAGCGATTACTTATGAGAAAAGGGCGATTCATCGCCCTTTTTTGTTGCCTCGCAGCAACCTCGTACCCGGCGCCATTGAGTGCCACATCCAGAAAAGACGCCATTCTTCAGCCACTTAGACATTTCCCTCCACGGCGGGCATTTATTTCCTAGGGTTTTTACCTACCTTATCGGGTATAATTCTTTTGCGTCGCACAATTCAGTACACGCACTAAAGAATACCTAAGGATTACGCCATGACTTCCCCGAACAACACGCCCGACGTCGCCCGCGCGACGGTTGCCGCCAACGAGCGGTCGAGCGTGCTGATTCGTGAGTTGACGTCTGGCGACCTCCACCGACTCCAGCGCCATTTCCTGGCGCTCGGCGAAGAAGACCGCCTGCTGCGCTTCGGCCAGGCCGTCACCGATGACGTGATCACCCGCTACGTCGCCAGCCTCGATTTTTCGCGTGACAGCGTCTTCGGCGTCTATGACGACAATCTCGCGCTCGTCGCCGTGGCCCACGTCGCCCAACTGCCGGAAGGCAAGAACGGCCGTGTCGCCGAGTTCGGCGTCTCGGTGCTCGAATCGGCCCGTGGCCTTGGTATCGGCTCGCGTCTGTTCGAACGTGCTGCCATCCACTGCCGCAACAAGCGCGTCGACACGCTGTACATGCACTGCCTCTCGCGCAACGCCCGTATGATGCGCATCGCGAAGAAGGCCGGCATGGAAATCAACTTCGCTTACGGCGAGGCCGACGGTTATCTGAGCCTGCCCCCGGCCGACGCGCACTCGATGCTCTCGGAAATGATGCAGGATCAGGTCGCCGCCATCGACTACGCGGTCAAGCGTCAACTTCGCAACGCCCGCCGCCTGTTCAGTGCGCTCCTGCCGAGCCAACGCGCGGCCTGACCGACGCGTCAGCCACGC
>JARLJF010000119.1 GCA_031291335.1 Pandoraea sp.
CATGCGGCGGGCACGCCGCAAGTCCCCGTGCGACGGCTTTCCCGCTCGGTGGGTGCCAGGAAAACGTGCTATGCTCCTCGCCGTGATTGATCAGGTCCTTCCAAGCACCACTTGATTCTCGCAATCCGCTAATCGGTCAGGCCGTGTCGCGGAAGGTTTCGTAACCCGCTATTTCTCGAGACACTCGTAGAAAAGGTGAGCGCAAAATGAGTTTGATGGAACAATTCCAAGCGAACTCGTACCTCTTTGGCGGCAATGCCCCCTACGTCGAAGAACTGTACGAATCGTATCTTGATAATCCGGCTTCCGTGCCGGACAACTGGCGCCAGTATTTCGACGCGCTGCAAAACGTTCCCGCTGTTGATGGTTCCAACGCCAACGACGTGGCTCACGCCCCGATCGTGGAGTCGTTCGCCCAGCGCGCCAAGGCCAATGCCTTCGTGTCGCATGCTGGTGCCTCCGACCTGGCCGTGGCTCGCAAGCAGGTTCACGTGCAGTCGCTTGTCGCCGCTTACCGCTTCCTCGGCGCACGCTGGGCCAATCTGGACCCGCTCAAGCGTCAGGAACGTCCGGCAATTCCGGAACTGGAACCCGCGTTCTACGACCTGACCGAAGCCGACATGGACAGCGTGTACTCGGCCGAGAACACGTACTTCGGTTTCGAACAGGCCAGCCTGCGCGATCTGCTCAAGTCGCTGCGCGACACGTACTGCGGCTCGATCGGCGCCGAGTACATGTACATCAGCGACCCGGTGCAAAAGCGCTGGTGGCAAGAGCGTCTGGAGAAGGTGCGTGCAACGCCCAACTTCACCGCCGAAAAGAAGAAGCACATTCTCGAACGCCTGACGGCCGCTGAAGGCCTCGAGCGTTACCTGCATACGAAGTTCGTCGGCCAGAAGCGTTTCTCGCTCGAAGGCGGCGAATCCTTCATCGTGGCGATGGACGAACTCGTCCACCACGCCGGTGCCAAGGGAGTGCAGGAAATCGTGATCGGCATGGCCCACCGTGGCCGTCTGAACGTGCTGGTCAACACCCTCGGCAAGATGCCGGCGGACCTGTTTGCCGAATTCGAAGGCAAGCACGTCGACGACCTGCCGGCCGGTGACGTGAAGTACCACAAGGGCTTCTCGAGCGACGTCTCGACGAGCGGTGGTCCGGTTCACCTCTCGCTCGCGTTCAACCCGTCGCACCTTGAAATCGTGAACCCGGTGGTCGAAGGCTCGGCCAAGGCTCGTATGGACCGTCGCGGCGAAGCCGACGCGGCCAGCGTGCTGCCGGTGCAAGTCCACGGTGACGCCGCTTTCGCGGGTCAGGGCGTCGTGATGGAAACGCTGAACCTCGCGCAAACGCGTGGTTACGGCACGCACGGCACGGTGCACATCGTCATCAACAACCAGATCGGCTTCACCACGTCGGATCCGCGTGACGCCCGTTCGACGACGTACTGCTCGGACGTGGTCAAGATGATCGAAGCGCCGGTGCTGCACGTGAACGGCGACGATCCGGAAGCGGTCGTGCTGGCCATGCAACTGGCGCTGGACTTCCGTCAGGAATTCAAGAAAGACGCCGTCGTGGACATCGTTTGCTACCGCAAACTGGGTCACAACGAGCAAGACACCCCGGCGGTCACGCAGCCGCTGATGTACAAGAAGATTGCCCAACACCCGGGCACGCGCGCTCTGTACGTCGAGAAGCTGGTCACGCAAGGCGTGATCACCGCCGAAGAAGGCACGGGCTTCGTCGCTGCCTACCGTAAGGCCATGGACGACGGCCACCACACCATCGACCCGGTGCTCTCGAACTACAAGAGCAAGTACGCGGTTGACTGGGTGCCGTTCCTGAACAAGAAGTGGACCGATGCCGGCGACACGGCTGTGCCGCTGAACGAACTCAAGCGTCTGGCTGAGCGCATCACCACGATTCCGGCGAACTTCAAGGTTCACCCGCTCGTCGAGAAGGTCATCAACGACCGTCGCAAGATGGGCGAGGGCGAGCAGCCGCTCGACTGGGGTATGGGTGAGCATCTGGCATTCGCATCGCTGGTCTCGTCGGGCTTCGCTGTGCGCCTGACCGGTCAGGATTCGGGCCGCGGTACGTTCACGCACCGCCACTCGGTGCTGCACGACCAGAACCGCGAACGCTGGAACGACGGTACGTACGTGCCGCTGCAACACGTGGCCGACGGTCAAGCCAACTTCACGGTGATCGACTCGGTGCTGTCCGAAGAAGCCGTGCTGGGCTTCGAATACGGTTATTCGACCGCTGAGCCGAACACGATGGTGTTGTGGGAAGGCCAGTTCGGCGACTTCGCCAACGGTGCACAGGTCGTGATCGACCAGTTCATCTCGAGCGGTGAAGTGAAGTGGGGCCGCGTTTCGGGCCTGACGATGTTGCTGCCCCACGGCTATGAAGGCCAGGGTCCGGAGCACTCGTCGGCACGTATCGAACGCTACCTGCAACTGTGCGCCGACACGAACATGCAAGTGGTCCAGCCGACCACGCCGGCTCAGATCTTCCACCTGTTGCGTCGTCAGATGATCCGCCAGCTGCGCAAGCCGCTGATCGTGTTCACGCCGAAGTCGCTGCTGCGTCACAAGGAAGCTGTGAGCGATCTGTCGGAACTCGCCAAGGGCGGCTTCCAGACGATCATCGGCGAAACCGATGCTTCGATCGACGCCAAGAAGGTCAAGCGCGTTGTCGCCTGCTCGGGCCGCCTGTACTACGATCTGATCGCCCGCCGTCGCGAAGAGAAGCTCAACGACGTTGCGATCCTGCGCGTGGAACAGCTCTATCCGTTCCCGCACAAGGCGTTCGAGAACGAGCTGAAGAAGTACGAAAACCTCGCCGAAGTGGTGTGGGCCCAGGACGAGCCGCAAAACCAGGGTCCGTGGTTCTACATCGAACACCACCTGATCGAAAGCATGAGCGCCGGTCAGAAGCTGGCTTACGCGGGTCGTGCGGCCTCGGCCTCGCCTGCCGTGGGCTACTACGCCAAGCACTACGAACAGCTCAAGCAGTTGCTCGATACGGCTTTCGGTCGCCTCAAGGGCGCGACCGTGGTGCAGTAACCGGTTAGGTCTTACAGCGGTCGTCCTCCCCCAGGGACGGCCGCTGCCGTATTTCCGAATTGAACGTTTATCGAATCCAGGATCCAGAAATGGCCATTGTTGAAGTTAAAGTCCCCCAGTTTTCCGAGTCGGTTTCCGAAGGCACGCTGCTCGACTGGAAGAAGAAAGTCGGAGAAGCCATCGCCCAAGATGAAACCGTGATCGAAGTCGAGACCGACAAGGTCGTGCTCGAAGTGCCGGCGCCCGCCGCTGGCGTGATCGTCGAAGTGACCGCCGCTGCCGGCGACACCGTGACGTCGGAACAAATCATCGCCAAGATCGACACCGAAGCCAAGGCAGGCGCTGCCGCTCCGGTCGCTGCCAAGCCGGCTGAAGCCGCTGCACCGGCCGCCGCTGCTGCCTCGGCCGCTGCCCCCGCAGCCGGTGGCGCTTCGGGTGGTATCGCCAGCCCGGCCGCTGCCAAGGTGCTGGCCGAGAAGAGCCTGTCGGCGACCGACGTCGCTGGCTCGGGCCGTGACGGTCGCGTGACCAAGGGCGACGCTCTGGCTGCTGGCGCCAAGCCGGCCGCTGCCGCTTCGTCGATCCCCGCACCGGCACAACGTGCCGCGCTGCCGTCGGTCGCCGCTTCGGTGGGCCGTGACACGTCGCTGGAAGGCCGTCCGGAACAGCGCGTGCCGATGTCGCGTCTGCGCGCCCGTATCGCCGAGCGCCTGCTGCAATCGCAACAGACCAACGCCATTCTGACCACGTTCAACGAGGTCAACATGAAGCCGGTGATGGATCTGCGCAACAAGTACAAGGACAAGTTCGAGAAGGAACACGGCGTGAAGCTGGGTTTCATGTCGTTCTTCGTCAAGGCCGCTGTCCACGCGCTCAAGAAGTACCCGGCCGTGAATGCCTCGATCGACGGTAACGACATCGTCTACCACGGCTACTTCGACATCGGTATCGCTGTCGGTTCGCCGCGTGGTCTGGTGGTGCCGATCCTGCGTAATGCCGACCAGATGAGCCTGGCCGACATCGAGAAGAAGATCGCCGAGTACGGCAAGAAGGCTGCTGACGGCAAGCTGTCGATCGAAGAAATGACCGGCGGTACGTTCTCGATCTCGAACGGTGGTGTGTTCGGCTCGATGCTGTCGACCCCGATCATCAACCCGCCGCAGTCGGCCATTCTGGGCGTGCACGCCACGAAGGACCGCGCGGTCGTGGAGAACGGCGAGATCGTCATTCGCCCGATGAACTACCTGGCCATGAGCTACGACCACCGCATCATCGACGGCCGCGAAGCCGTGCTGAGCCTCGTCGCGATGAAGGAAGCGCTGGAAGATCCGGCTCGCCTGCTGCTCGACCTGTAAGCGTTAGCGCGCACTGCGCGGTGTTGCCCGGCCATGCGCGATGCGCGCTATGTGGCCGGCGCACCGCGCCTCCCCCTGCCGTCAACCTTCACTGAGTCTCAAAATGGCAAACAAAGAATTTGATGTAGTCGTTATTGGCGCCGGCCCCGGTGGTTATATCGCCGCGATCCGCGCCGCCCAACTGGGTTTCTCGGTCGCTTGCGTTGAGAAGTGGACCAACCCGGCCGGCAAGATGGTGCTCGGCGGTACCTGCCTGAACGTGGGCTGCATTCCGTCGAAGGCGCTGCTGGCGTCGTCGGAAGAATTCGAGAAGGTCGGCCATCACCTGGCCGACCACGGTATCAGCACGTCGGATGTCAAGATCGACATCGCGAAGATGCTCTCGCGCAAGCAAGGCATCGTCGACAAGATGACGGGCGGTATCGAGTACCTGTTCAAGAAGAACAAGATCACGTGGCTTCAGGGTCACGGCACGATCGTGGCCAAGAACGATGGCGGTTATCAGATCGATGTGAAGGGCGCAGCGCCGGAGTCGGTCACTGCCAAGAACATCATCATCGCCACGGGTTCGAAGGCGCGCCATCTGCCGGGCATGCCGGTCGACAACAAGCTCATCTCGGATAACGAAGGTGCGCTTTCGTTCGACACCGTGCCGAAGAAGCTGGGCGTGATTGGCGCTGGCGTGATCGGTCTGGAACTGGGTTCGGTGTGGCGCCGTCTGGGCTCCGAAGTCACCGTGCTCGAAGCCATGCCTGAGTTCCTGGCGGCTGCCGATGCCGGCGTTGCCAAGGAAGCCGCCAAGCAGTTCAAGAAGCAGGGTCTGGACATCAGCGTTGGCGTGAAGGTCGGCGAAGTGAAGACCGGCAAGAACAACGTCACGGTCAACTATACGGACAAGGACGGCAACGCCAAGACGCTGGAAGTCGATCGTCTGATCGTGTCGGTCGGTCGCGTGCCGAACACGGACGAATTGGGCCTGGGCAACATCGGTCTGGCGACCGACGAGCGCGGTTTCATTCCGGTGGACGACCATTGCCGTACCAAGCTGCCGAACGTGTTCGCGATCGGTGACGTGGTGCGTGGTCCGATGCTCGCGCACAAGGCCGAGGACGAAGGCGTGCTGGTTGCCGAAGTCATCGCCGGCCAGAAGCCGCACATCGACTACAACTGCATTCCGTGGGTGATCTACACCTCGCCGGAAATCGCCTGGGTTGGCAAGACCGAGCAGCAGTTGAAGGCAGAAGGCCGTGAGTTCAAGCCGGGCCAGTTCCCGTTTGCGGCCAACGGCCGTGCGCTGGGCATGGGTTCGTCGGACGGTTTCGTGAAGGTTCTGGCCGATGCCAAGACCGACGAAATCCTCGGCGTGCACGTGATCGGCCTGAACGCTTCGGACCTGATCGCCGAAGCTGTGGTGGCGATGGAGTTCAAGGCGGCGTCGGAAGACATTGGCCGTATCTGCCACCCGCACCCGTCGCTGTCGGAAGTGATGCGTGAAGCTGCCCTCGATGTCGAGAAGCGCGCGCTGAACAAGTAAGTCGCTTTACGCTGACGAGTATGAACAAAGGCGAGGCAACTCGCCTTTGTTTTTTCCCGATTCCCTCTGCCCCCCGGCCCGTCGCCGCACCGCATGAACGTTCGCGAATACTACCAACAAGAATTGGCCGCGCGCGGCTACAAGCCCGACGAGGCGCAGGAGCGCGCCGTCGACCGTTTGCAACTGTGCTACGACGAATGGGCGGCCTACAAGGCCAAGCGCTCGAACACCCTCAAGAAGTGGCTCGTGCATCCCGATCTGCCCAAGGGCGTGTACCTCTGGGGCGGTGTGGGACGCGGCAAGAGCTTCCTGATGGACAGCTTCTACTCGGTTGTGCCGCTGCAGCGTAAAACGCGTTTGCACTTCCACGAGTTCATGCGCGAGGTGCATCACCAGTTGCAGGCGCTCAAAGGGCTGCCCGATCCGCTGGACGAGCTGGCCAAGCGCATTGCCAAGCGGTACCGCCTGATCTGCTTCGACGAATTCCACGTCTCGGATGTGGCCGACGCCATGATCCTGCACCGCCTGCTCTCCGAGTTGTTCAAGAACGGCGTGCAGTTCGTGATGACGTCGAACTATCGCCCTGACACGCTGTATCCGGACGGCTTGCATCGTGACCGCGTGCTGCCCGCGATCCGCCTGCTCGGAGAGAAGCTCGATGTGCTCAACGTCGACGCAGGGATCGACTATCGCCGCCGCACGATGGCGCAGGTGCAGGTGTATCACCATCCCCTCGGGAACGAGGCGAACCGCGCACTGCGCGCGGCGTTTGCCGAGATCGCCGGGGTGCCCGACGAGAGCCCGCTGCTGCATATCGAGCAGCGTGAGCTCAAAGCGCTGCGCCGCGCTGGCGGCGTGGTGTGGTTCGACTTCCATACGTTGTGTGGCGGCCCGCGTTCGCAGAACGACTATCTGGAGCTGGCCAATCGTTTCCACACCGTGGTGCTGTCGGACGTGCCGAAAATGACGCCGCGCATGGCCTCGGAAGCGCGTCGCTTCACGTGGCTGGTCGACGTCTTCTACGACCACAAGGTCAAGCTGCTGATGTCAGCAGAGGTGGCGCCCGAGGAGTTGTACACCGAAGGCACGCTGGCCAATGAGTTTACGCGCACGGTGTCGCGTCTCGTGGAAATGCAGTCGCGCGAGTATCTCGACGCGCCGCGCCGCGTGGTGGACACCTCGCTTACCTGAGCCAGCCACGCGAAAGCCGCGGCGTATCGATATGCGATAAGCCGTGAAGCCGTGAGGCCTGGAGAGGCTCAACGCCCGTTGCGATCTCGCTGGCGCTGTCGCGAGTCGGAGGCGGGCGAGGGCGGTGCAGACGGCGGTTGCCGCTGTTCGCGGATGTGATTGTAGATATCGCCGCGCAAGTCGCCCTGCGGTCGCACTTCCTGCTGCTGGGGCGGACGTGACGGTCCGGGCCGCGCGCCACCACCACGGTTGTCGCCGCGTCCGTCCGGACGATCGGCGGTTTGAGCGAACCAGCCCTGGAAAAAGCGGCTGTCCGACGATGATCGGGCCGTTGCGCCCAAAGCGGCACCGGCCAGCATGACGAAGCACATCATCCGGACAAGTCGGGTGTGACGCACGATGCCACCTCCTTGTCGGTTGAATTGCCGCGTGCCGCCCACATGCTGCGCCAGCCAGATTGGCAGACGCGGGAAGATGTCACGGATTTGCGGCTACGCTTTGAGAGTAAGAGGGCGCTGGGCTGTGTGCTGTAATGATTTGTAAAGCAATGTAAGCCGGTAGGGGGATGTTGCAATACGTCGCCTACCATGCGCTGTTTGATCGACGGAGTTTTACGATGCGTAAGCTGTCAATTGCCGGCATTTCCATTGGAACGCTGATTATCGTGCTGGGTTTGCTCTTCGGCACGCCGTATTACACGTTGTGGCGCGCACGCGACGCCGCGAATGCCCGCGACGCCACGGCACTTTCGTCGTATGTGGACTATCCGGCCGTTCGCGAGAGCCTGAAAACGAATTTGCATGACGAACTCGCGCGTCAGATGGACAAGCAACGCGGCAACGCCTTCGGGGCGCTGGCACTCGCGTTCGGTGGTTGGGTGTCGGATCGAGTCGTCGAAGCGTTGCTGACGCCGGAAGCCGTCGCGGCCATGCTGCGCGGCGACAGCACAGGATTGCCGCCTGCGCCGGGTGCGCCGGCCCCGCGCGATGCGGCACCGCAGCCTCCGGAAGCGGCGCAGCCGCCGCAAGCCGGGAGCAGCACACCCCCGGCGGCGCCCTCGGCGCCTGCAACCCCTCCCGCCGGCAGCGAGTCGTCGGCCTCGGGTAACGAGCCGCCGCGTACCATCACGCGGACCGAGTTTCAGGACTTCAGTCATTTCCTCGTGCACGTTTCGCGCAGTGACCGTCCGGAACGTGTCGTGACGTTTACGCTCACGCGGCGTAATCTCGTGCAGTGGCGTCTGACGGCGATTGCCTTGCCGCCGCTGTAAAACGTCAATCTCATTCTTGTATCGGGTACGTAGGTGATCTTGAAAGCCATTTCGAATGCAGCGTCGTGGCGACGCCTTTTTGTAGCCGCCGTTTTGTTGGGCAATGCCCTCTTCGCGATGGCGGCCGCAGACATGGCGACGCCTGCGGGTGTCTGGCGAATCGTCGACGAAACGGGCGATCCGAAGGCACTCATCACTATCACCGAGAAGAACGGCGAATACGTCGGATCCCTTACCAAGAGCCTGGGCAGAAGCGACGCGCTCGAGCGTCGCTGCAACGACTGCACCGACTGGCGCAAAGGAAAGAAGCTTCAGGGGTTGGAGATCATTCGCGGCCTGCGCAAGGACCCGGAGAGCGGCGAATACATCGGTGGGAAAATTCTCGATCCAGACAGCGGTAGCGAATACGGCTGCAAGATACGCCTCGTCGATGGCGGCCGAAAGCTCGAAGTGCGGGGCTATTTAGGTGTCACGTTACTGGGTCGCACGCAGACCTGGATACGCGAGCAGTAACGCCGTCTTCCGGCGGAATTTGTCGGTATTGGTCAGAGGAACGGGACGCTTTTCGGCTAGAGGACTTCCTCAGCACGGCGTCACGCCTTTGGCGTAATCTTCAAAACGACTCACGCGTGCGGCCATGCGGTAAAGGCGGCTATCGAGAGTCCTACGACAATCAATTCCGTATCCGGGAGGATGACAACCATGAAGCAGATTTCTAACGCGACGTCGTGGCGACGTCTGGGTGCTCACGCGCTCGTGGCAGTGGCGCTATTGGGTGGTGTGGCCAAAGCGGCAACGGCGGCGGAGGACGCGTCGCCGATCGGCGTATGGAAGACCATCGACGACAACACCGGCAAGCCGAAGGCACTCGTCACGATCTCCGAGAAGGACGGCGAATACGTCGGCACCATCACCAAGGGCCTCGGCGAGAGCGACGATCCTGAGCGCGTCTGCACGGCCTGTACGGACGCGCGCAAGGGGCAGAAGATGCTCGGCATGCAGATCATTCGCGGCGTCCGTAGAGACGGCGACGCTTACGGCGGCGGCAAGATTCTCGATCCGGAAAACGGCAAGGAGTACAACTGCAAGATGACCGTGGTCGACGGCGGGAAGAAGCTCGACGTTCGCGGCTTCATCGGCATTTCGTTGATTGGTCGCACGCAGACCTGGATCCGCGAGCAATAAACGGTATCAGCGCGCTGCGCGTCTGCACGAGCACTGAAAACCAAGACCCGGATGAGCATTCTTCCGGGTCTTTTTACGTTTGTGTTCGTGTTAGCTGAGACGCATCGTCAGCGGGTATCGTTGGCGCAAATCATTCTGACAGCAGCAACGGCAAAGCCCGGGCAGTGTCGCTTCACTGTCCGGGTCTGCCGTCGTCTTTGGGGCCTGCACCCCGCCGACGTTCCCCTCTCGCGATGCTCTTGCGCCTCTTGGCGCGTGGCGTTACTTGCCCAATCCGGCGAGTCCGCCCAGCAGACCCGTCACGGGGGCAAGCAGGCCACCTGCACCGCCCGCGCTACCCCCGGCACTCGAACTCGCCAGCGTCGTCAGCGGCGTGGTGACAGTGCTCAGCAGCGTAGTGACGGGGGCCAGCGCGTTGCCTGCGCCGCCGCTGCCGCCTGTGGTTTTCGTCACGCCACCCAGTAGTCCCGTCACTGCACCCAGCGGATTGTTGCCCGAGGCGCCTGTGCTTCCCGCGAGCCCACCGAGCAGTCCGGTGACGGCACCCAGCGGGTTGCCGCCACTCACCGTTGTCGGCGTCACGGGGGTATTGCCGAGGCTCGCGAACACGTTGCCGAGGGCATTCGGATTCGCGCTGCTGGTACTGCCGGAGAGCAGGCCGCCAGCACTCGTCACGGTGTTGCCGAGTGCTGAGATCGGATTGCCCAGACTCGCGACGACGGCGTTCGGCGCAACGGCCTTGACCTGCGCGCCAGCCGAATTCAATGCGCCACCCAACGTGCCGAGCAGTCCGGCGACGGGCCCGCCCAGACCGGTCGTGTTGCCGACTGTCTGCGTTGTCGTGACGACCGTACTCGTGATGGGCGAGATCGCCGACGAGAGGGCCGACGTCGCCTGCACAACGGGCGCGCTTGTCAGCGCCTGGGTGAGTGCGGCACCGCCCTGTACGCCCCCCTGACCGACGGTGGCGACCACTGTGCCCAGCACGCCAGTGAGCGTATCGACCGGCGTGTTGGCGAGCGGGCCGCTCTTGCCGATACCGGCGATGCCGCTGCCAAGCGATATCCCGGCTTTGCCGAGATCGGAGACGACACCTCCGGTGCTCGAGAGCGTGGTGCCGACCGGATTCGTGCCGGACTTGCCTAGCTGACCGAGACCATTGCTGACACCCGTGCCGAGATCCGTCACGGCGTTGCCGGTTTGCGTGAGGGCGCCCCCCAAGCCTTGCGTCGCTTGCGGCGACACCCCGGGAATCGTCGTGCCAGAGACCTGATTGCCGACGGCGCTCACCACCGAGCCGACCGAGCTGACGACACCGTTGCTGCTCGTCGCCGGAGTCGTCGGGGTGTTCGGATTGGTGGGCGTGTTCGGATTTGTCGGGTTCGTGGGGTTGGTCGGCGTGGCGGCCGTGGCGCCGCTACCGCCGCCTGAACTGGAGCACCCGGTAACACCGACGATGCCCGCGACCATCGCGGCAAGCAACGTAGGACGCAGAATCTTCGACATGACGTTTCTCCTCGTTAGGGCAATCGCCGCGCGCGCTCAGACCTTGGTCGATGCGCCCCGGCTGTTCGAGACCAGACCGGCGATGTCCTGATCGGCCTCGAAACGAAGACGGAAGGTTTCGCTCTTCAGGGTGCGAATGCTCTGCACCAGGAAGTCGTGAATCGCGGCGAGTTCACTGTGGTCGTATGCCGCGCTGACCGCCGTGAGTTCGCGCGATACCGACGAGAGGAACTGCTCGATCTGCGCACAGCGTTCTTCGATGGGGTGAATCATCACCATCCGGCGGTCGTGCGGGTTCTTCTCGCGCTCGACAAAGCCCGCGCGCTCGAGCCGGTCGATGACGGTGGTGATTCCGCCGGAGCTGACACCCATGAGTTCGGCGAGCTGGCCGGCGGTAATCGATTCCAGTTCGAGAATCAGATCGAGGGCGTTCAGATCGGTAACGTTCAGGCCAAGCTGTTCGGCGAGCGCTGCGTGATAGAGCGCGGTGTACACGGCGAGCCGGCGTCCGAGCGAGCGGACGATGCCGGCGACGAGTTCGTTACGGTTCGTGTGTCGGTCGCTCATGGTGCCGTGCGTTCCGTTGAGCGGGGAGGCAGTCGACGTCGCCCCGGAGACGGCGCCCGAATCGGTGCCGTACGTGTTATGGCTGTGGCTGCTGGCGAAACCGTTACCGGTCTCGCGCATTGCCACGGGTTCGGAGATTTGCGGGGCGGAGTCGCCACGACCGCGCATCAGAACGCCGGTGTCGGAAATGAAGCGGGCCATGGCATCTCCTTATCGATGAAACATGGGGTGCATGCGCCCAATGCGCGATGCACCGTTGCGCTGACGATTACTTGCCGACGCTCGCCACACTGCCGAGCAGGCTGGTCACCGGAGCGAGCAGCGTGCCGAGACCGCCTGCGGCGCCACCCGAGCTGCCGCCAGCGGCACCCGTCACACCCGAGAGCAGGTTCGTGACGGGAGCGAGCGGGCTGCTGCTACCCGACGAGCTACCCCCCGTCACACCGCCGAGCAGACCCGTCACCGGGGCGAGCGGGCTGCTGCCACCCGAGCCGCCGAGTCCACCCAGCAAGCCTGTGACCGAGCCGAGCGGGTTCGACGCGCTGCCGCCACCCGCCGTGGTAGTGCCGAGGTTGCCGAGCAGCGAGCCAAACGGATTCGACGAACCGGTGGACGTCTGACCGTTCACGAAACCGCCGAGGCCCGAGACCGTATTGCCGGTGGCGATCACGGTGTTGCCCAGCGCGCCGACGACCGGATTCGGCGAAGCGCCCTTGAGCGTTGTGCCGACGGTGCCGACCGTGCCGCCCAGTACCGTCAGCAGGTTCTGCACCGGGCCGCCGAGGCCCGTGGTGTTACCCACGGTGCGGGTGGTATCCGATAGCACGTTGGTGATCGGATTGACCGCTGCCGAGAGCGTGGAGGTGACTTGCGTGACCGGGCCACCCGAGAAGGCTTGCTTCAGAATCGCGCCGCCGGCAATACCACCTTGACCGACCGTGGCGACCACGTTGCCGAGCGCACCGGTCAGCGTGTCGACCGGGGTGCCGGCGAGTGGGCCGCTCTTGCCGATGCCTGCGACACCGCTGCCCAGCGACACACCCGCCTGGCCCAGGTCAGTCACCACGTTGCCCGTGCTGCCGAGCGTGATGCCGACCGAGTCTGCCGAAGTGCCGGTTTGTCCGAGACCGTTGCTCACGCCGTTGCCGAGGTCGGTGACGGCCTTGCCGGTATTCGAGAGGGCGCCGCCGAAGCCTTGCGTGGCTTGCGTCGACACGAGCGGAAGTTGGGTGTTGGCGACCTGATCGCCGAGCGCGCTGACGACGTTGCCTGCAGAACTCACGACACCGCCTGCGCCGCTGGCCGTGGTGCCGACGGCGTTCGGGGTACCCGTGACGCCGGCCGAGGTGGCGCCGCTGCCGCCGCCGCCGCTGGAGCAGCCGGTGAGGGCAATGACGCCGATGGCGGCCGAGGCCAGGAGGGTGCGTTGAAATACGTTGGACATGATGGCTATCTCCCTAGATCGTTCTGAATGTTTGCCGCCGATGCGTCGCGCGGTCAGGTCGTTACTTCCACTTGAGGAACCGGGGCCGCTCGCTGTGATGCCGATGTGCGCGGGCGGCGTGTGGGGTGCGCCGGATCCGGGCCAGCCTGACCCGATGCGTGGGCATCGGAGCAAGGGCCGGATCACGGCGGTCACAGGCGGGCGGAGGAATCGCGCGGGTCATGATCGATCTGCCTTTGGGTGACGTTATCGAGTCCTGGGAACCGGCTTACTTCTTCGCACCGAGCAGGCCGCCAAGCAAGCCGGTCACAGGGGCAAGCAAGCCGCCGTTGTTGCTGCCCGAGGCTGTTGCACCGCCAACCGCACCTGTCACCGAACCGAGCAACGTGGTGACCGGGGTGAGTGCGCCTGCCGAACCGGAGCCACCTGCGCCCGCCGCTGCACCGCCAGAGCCCGCCGAGGCGCCTGCGCCGGCACCTGCCGAGAGCGACACACCCAGGCCGCCGGTC
>JARLJF010000120.1 GCA_031291335.1 Pandoraea sp.
AAAGTAGGTAATCGTCAGGCTCCCCTAAAGACCCCTTGCTACACAGCGTAGCAAGGGGTTTTTGCTTTGCGTCGAGCATGTTGCGCAAGCACTTTGCTGCGCTGAGTACTTTCCATCGGTTGATGCCGGTCTTCAGAACATGCGGCCCCATACGCGCTCAATGCGCAACATAGAGCGGGGCGTATCCAAGGCGCGAGGCGTTGCGCTGGACGCGGCAAAGGAAATGCCGGGCATCAGCTGACGCTGATCATTGCACCCCGCACTCCGCACTCCGCAATCAGCAATCAGCAATCAGCAATCAGCAATCAGCAACCGGCAACCGGCAACCGGCAACCGGCAAACCCGCACCCGCACCCGCACCCGCACCCGCACCCGCACCCGCACCCGCACCGAGCACCCCCATCTGCCGAACGATGCGAGGCACTGAATGGAGCGCTATTCAATGGATCGATGTTGGCTGTTCGCGTGAACATTCCATCTAACGTCGATACGCGCCACCGCTGCGCCACTATCTCGATACGGAACCGGGATCGAGGGTTTATTCGTTAAAGCCAAGCCGCCGACTTGAGGTGCTGGAATAGGTTTGCTCTCTTTAACGAGGCATTCGCCGCGATCGGTGTTGCATCGTCGTCATGATGTGAAATTCCCGATGGATTGCCATTCATTTCTCGCTTAGCATTCGGCCACGGGGTTAGTGAAGTTCGTGGAGCGAAACAGGTGGTGAATCAAGATCGGGGTAAGCGCGAAGCAAAATGGCGTGTGAGCGCTTTGTGCGTCGGGGTCGCAGTAGTTATCACAGGAATGGGCGGGTGTGCCTCGCCGGGACCGTCCTCAACACATGCGCCGGTGGTTGCGTCACCGGTACAGAACGACGAAATTGCACCGCTCTCCGCGGCTGTGAACTCGGAGGGACTGCCCCCGCATTGGGAAACCTATCTCGTAACTCGTAAGAAGCGGCTTACCGAATACAAGCAGACCACCGATAGCGATGGAATCGCTGTAATTCGCGCGACCATCGACGAGTCTGCGTCCGGAATCGCCCAGAAGCTTGATATACCCGTATATCCGGGTGCTAAGCTCACCTGGCGTTGGCGTGCCGATACCATGCCGGTGAACGCCGACATTCGCACGAAACGATTTGATGACGCTCCCGTGCGGATCGCGCTCGCCTTCGACGGTGATTCGGCAAAGCTCACAGTACAAGATCATCTGCACCGAGAACTAGCCCGTTTGGTGAGCGGCCGAGAACTGCCGTTTGCGACCTTAATGTACACGTGGGGTGACGATAAGTTCGCTGCGGATGAGGTCGTTGCCAATCCCTATACCGGTCGCATTCGCTCCGTCGTTGTCGAGCGTGGTGAAGCCAATCTCGGGAAATGGCAGACATATTCCCGTGACATCGCAAAGGATTACGAGAGGGCGTTCGGGGAGCCTCCGGGGCGTTTGATCGGTATCGCCATCATGAGTGATGGCGACAATACGCAATCGAAATTCACCGCCTGGTATGGTGATATCCGTCTGGAGACGGATGGCATACCAACGACTACGGCTGCTAAATAGCACCCTTCCAGCGACATCAGAAACGAAAAAGGCCTGCGCATCACGCGCCGGCCTTTTTCATCAAGATCCGAATCGACGGATCAGCGGATCACGAACGCTTACTGATTCCGTTCAAAATACGTTTCGACCAGTTTCACCCAGTAGGTGCCGCCGAGCGGAAGCAGATCGTCGTTGAAGTCGTAGCTCGCATTGTGCAGATTGCACGGTCCGAGGCCATGCCCCGTATCGCGGTGCGTGCCGTCGCCGTTTCCGATGAAGACGTATGCGCCCGGCTTCTCGAGGAGCATGAACGAGAAGTCCTCCGCACCCATCGTCGGCTCGACCTTGTCGTTGACGTTCTCGTCGCCGACGACATCGCGCATCACGTCGGCGCACAGTGCTGCCATGCCCGGCTCGTTGATCGTTGGGGGGTAGTTGCGATGGAATTCGATTTCTGCAGCGCATCCGAGTCCCTTGGCGACGAACTCGGAAATCTCACGTAGACGCGTTTCAATAAGATCCAGCACTTCAATGGAGAACGTGCGAATCGTGCCGCCCAGCCATGCCACATCGGGGACCACGTTTGTGGCATCACCGGCATGGATCTGGGTGATGGACAGCACAGCGGCGTCGATCGGACGCTTATTGCGCGTGATGATGCTCTGCAATGCCTGTGCGATCTGAACCGCCGCGATCACGGGATCGATGCCCGCGTTCGGGATGCCGGCGTGAGTACCCTTGCCGCGAATCGTGATCTTGAATTCGTTGCTCGAGGCCATCATCGGCCCAGGCGTAACGGCGAAGGTGCCCGTGGGCACGCCTGGCCAGTTGTGCATGCCGAACACGGCCTGCATGGGGAAGCGCTCGAACAGGCCGTCCTTGATCATTTCGCGGGCGCCGCCGCCACCTTCTTCGGCCGGTTGGAAAATCAGATATACGGTGCCGTCGAAATTACGGTGCTTCTGGAGATATTGCGCTGCGGCAAGCAACATGGCCGTGTGACCATCGTGGCCGCAGGCGTGCATCTTGCCGTCGTGCTTTGACGCGTGTTCGAACGTATTGGCTTCGTGAATCGGCAACGCATCCATATCGGCGCGCAGACCGATCGCGCGGTCGCTGCTGCCGTTCTTGATGATGCCGACAAGGCCGGTTTTACCGAGCCCTCGATGGATGGGGATACCCCATTTGGTCAACGTCTCCGCGACAACATCGGCGGTGCGCTTTTCTTCGAAGCACAGCTCCGGGTGCGCGTGAATGTCACGTCGGATGGTCTGGATTTCGCCGCGAGCGGCGTCGATTTCTGGGATGAGCTTCATGACGGGGATTCCTGCAGGGCGCAATGGCCCATCTTACCCCTAATAGCCGGGTCTGACATCTTGGTAGGAAATGCCCGAACATGACCGCGGACACGTCTGGAAAATGTCGCAAGTGCTCGTGTGGCGGGGCGAGGCGTGAATGAACGTAATACAATATCGCCAGCGTTCCAACATTGCCGAACGCAGTAAATCGGTAGAGAGAGGAGTAGTTTGATGACGACCAATACCCATGTCGTTCGGGCCGCATGCCCGCATGACTGCCCCGACACGTGTGCCTTGCATGTCACGGTGGAAAATGGCGTCGCGATCAAGGTCCAGGGCGATCCGGACCATCCGACAACCAAGGGCGTCCTGTGCACGAAAGTCTCTCGCTACACCGAACGAACCTATCACCCAGATCGTTTGTTGCATCCGCTCAAACGCGTTGGTCCGAAAGGTAGCGGGCAATTCGTGCGGGTCAGCTGGGATGAGGCGCTTGATGAGATTGCCCACCGGCTCGGAGCCATTGCCGCGCGTGAGCCCGAAGCGATTCTGCCGTATAGCTACGCGGGCACGATGGGCTTTGTTCAAGGCGAATCGATGGCTGCGCGTTTCTTCAACAAGCTTGGCGCTTCCGATCTCGATCGCACGATCTGCGCGAGCGCTGGTGCTGCGGGGCTGCGATATACCTACGGCGCGGGTGTCGGTATGCATGTCGAGCATTTCGTCGACAGCAAGCTGATTCTTATCTGGGGCAGCAATCCGATCACGTCGAGCGTGCATTTCTGGGCAATCGCACAGGAAGCAAAACGGCGCGGCGCGAAGTTGATTGCCATTGATCCCTATCGCTCGCTTACTGCCGAAAAGTGCCATCAGCATATTGCGTTGCTGCCGGGCACTGATGCGGCGTTGGCGCTGGGCATGATGCATGTTCTGATTGCCGAAGATCTGGTCGATCACGAATACATTGCGCGGCATACGGTCGGCTACGCAGAACTCAAAGATCGCGTGCGTCGTTATGCGCCGGCTCGTGTCGCGGAAATCTGCGGCATCAGCGAAGAGACCATCACTACCCTGGCGCGAGAGTATGCGAGTGCGAAGCCTGCGGCGATTCGACTGAATTACGGCATGCAGCGCGCGAAAGGCGGTGGCCAGGCGACGCGTGCCGTCGCCTGTCTTCCTGCACTGATTGGCGCCTGGCGCGATCCTGCTGGCGGGATGCTGATGTCGTCATCCGGTTATGCTCCCGTCGACGCGGTGGCGCAGGCGCGTCCTGATCTTCGGCCGCGACAGGATAAGCCCGCACGGATGGTGAACATGAGTGCGATCGGCGATGCGCTTTGCCATCCCGGCGACGAGTCGTTCGGTCCGAAGATCGAGGCGCTGGTGGTCTACAACAGCAACCCGGTCGCAGTCGCGCCCGAGTCGAGCAAGGTGGCAGCAGGCTTCGGCCGTGAGGATCTCTTTACCGTGGTCCTGGAGCACTTCCAGACCGATACGGCTGATCATGCCGACTTCGTGCTGCCGGCCACGACGCAACTCGAACATCTGGATATTCACAAAGCCTACGGACACACTTATTTGCTGGCGAACAATCCGGCGATTGCGCCGCTTGGCGAAGCCAAGCCCAACTCGGAGATCTTTCGTCTGCTGGCCCGGCGCATGGGGTGGCAGGACGCGTGCTTCTCGGACACCGACGATCAACTCGCGGAGCAATCGATTCGCTGGAGCGACGCCCGTATGGCGAACAGCAATTGGGAGACGCTCAAGCGTGACGGGTGGATTCGTTACGACCTTCCCGAAGCGCCGTTTGCAAACGGACAGTTCTATACGCCATCGGGCAAGTGCGAGTTTTACTCCAAACGCATGTTGCAGGAGGGCTTCGATCCGTTGCCGGACTGGGTGCCGCCTTACGAGTCCGTGGCCAGCAACCCCGATCTGGCGGCGCGCTATCCTTTGGCGATGATTTCTCCGCCGGCGCGTAACTTCCTGAATTCGAGCTTCGTCAACGTGGACAGCCTGCGGGCATCGGTGGGTGAGCCGACGCTGGACATCCATCCGTCGGATGCCGCCCCGCGTGGCATTGTGGACGGCGTTGGCGTCCGGATCTTCAATGATCGGGGTACGTTGAACGCCAAGGCTCGCGTTACTGAGAAGGCGCGTGAGGGCGTTGTCGTCGGACTGTCGATATGGTGGAAAAAGCTCGCGCCGGACGGCAAGAATGCCAACGAAGTCACGAGCCAGCAACTCACCGACCTCGGCCGGGCACCGACGTTCTACGACTGCCTGGTGGAAGTCGCAACGGTATAGGCTCGGCCGATTCGAGCCTCCGTCGAGGAGCCCGCTATGTCAATTTCGTCTGCGATGCTTACGACGTTTGGCCGTTGGAGGTTCGGCGTTGCTATGGCGATGGTGGCCGGATTTAGCCTGTTGTTGGGGCTGGGGGGCTGCAGCCAGGTTGGCTACTACGCGCAGTCGATCAACGGGCACTTCACGGTGTTGCACGAAGCGCAGCCGGTATCCGAGCTGCTTGCAGACCCGTCGATCGAACCGCGCTTGCGCGCACGGCTTGTCGAGGCCGAGCAAATTCGCAGCTATGCAGTGTCTGCACTTAGCGAGCCGGATAACGGTAGCTACCGCAGCTATGCCGACCTCAAGCGTCCGTTTGTCGTCTATAACGTCTTCGCCGCGCCTTCACTGTCATTGAAGCTTCGCGAGTCCTGTCTGTTGGTCGTTGGATGCGTTGAGTACCGGGGCTACTACTCCCGCGAATCTGCCGAGGCCTATGCGGCCGAGCTGCATCGGGACGGTTGGGAGACGTTCGTTGCGGGGATTCCGGCGTACTCGACGCTAGGCTATTTCGACGATCCGCTGCTGAACACGTTCATCTATCTTCCCCGCGCGGAAGTCGCGCGAATGATCTTCCACGAACTCGCCCATCAGATTCTGTTTGTCAGAGGGGATACCACGTTCAACGAGTCTTTTGCGGTGACGGTGGAAACCGTGGGCGTCCAGCGCTGGCTGGCAGCGCACCCGGATGCTGTGATGGAGTATGAGCGCTACGATGCGCACCGGCGCGAGTTTCGAACTCTAGTGGAGAGCTACCGAAAACGTCTGGAAGCGCTCTATGCCAGTCCAGACACGGACGCCGAGAAGGCGGCGAGGAAAGACGCCATGTTCGTCAATATGCGTGCTGACTACGAGGCGTTGAAGGTGTCCTGGGGCGGATACAAAGGCTTCGATCTTTGGTTTGCTTCCGACTTGAATAACGCCAAAATCGGATCCTTCGCGACCTATAACCAGTGGGTCCCGGCATTCATGGCGCTGCTTGAGCAGGAGCAGGGCGATTTGCCGAAGTTCTACGCAGCTGTAAAAGCGATGTCGAAACGCTCGGAAGCCGAGCGTAACGAGGCGCTCGCGGCGTTGGACAAGACTCCGGACGCCGCGACGGCCCGGGCAATGCTGGAAGCACCGATGCGTGCTGGACGATAACGCAGCTACGCAACCGTTGGCTTTTTTCCATCCTGCCCACAAGGTCGATGTTGAGTGGGGGGGCTGGCATCGGGCAGGAAGCGGTGACTCCCGTGCGTTACCCAATCACGGACTTCAAGTCTCCCAGCAGACCGTACAACTGCTGCTGACGGTCCTCCGGTAGTTTTCCTAGACGTTGCTCAATCCACATTTCGTGCGCGCGAGCCATATCGGAGAATGCTTTCTTGCCGCGTGGTGTGAGCTTGATCAGAAAGGCGCGCCGGTCATTGACGACGGTCTCGCGTGTCACCCAGCCTTCCTTCTCCAACTGATCGGTAATGCCCGTCACATTTCCGCCGGTGACCATCATCCGCTTGCTCAACTCGCCCATCTTCAGCCCTTCAGGATGGCGATCGAGTTGCGCAAGCAAATCGAAACGCGGTAGCGTGCAATCGAACTCCTGACGCAAGCGCGAGCGAATATCCGTCTCGATCATGTTGGCGCAGGTGAGCAGTCGCAACCACAGCCGCAAGGCATCGTGCTCGCGATCGTGGGCTCGCGTTTCGAGATCGAGAGAGTCGGAGTCGGCGAGGCTCATGGTCGGCAAAATAAAATTTACAGTATGGAAATTTTAGGTTTGAAATAAACGCTCGGTCAAGCTGGGGACGCTACGAGGTCAGAGACAAACCACAGAAGCAGGGGCATTCAGTCGCATCAATAAAAAAAGGGCACCCGAAGGTGCCCTTTCGTCAAACAAATACTAAGTGACAGAAACTGTCAGCTTAGAACTTGTGACGGATACCAGCCGTGACTGCGAACTGATTCGTGCTGTTCGAGAAGCCCAGGCCGTTCAACGAAGCGCCACCAGGAGCGTCGTTGTTGGCGTGTTGCCACAGACCAACCAGGTACGTGTCCGTGCGCTTCGACAGGAAGTAGTCGACGCCCAGGTTGACTTGGTGGTACTTCGGCGACACGTTGGTGCCCAAAGCGTTCAGCGTCGACCACGTGTACGTGTACGAAGCGCCCAGTTGCAGAGCCGGGGTCAGCATGTACTTGGCGTTCAGTTCGGCGTTGTCGAACTTCCAGCTGCCGCCACCAACGTATTGGTACACGCTGTGACCGTAGACCAGACCCAGCGTGGCCGGACCGAAGGCGTACGAACCGCCTGCCGATGCGATCCATGCCTTGTCGCTCAGACCGCCAGCCGTCATGGCCGTCGTGGCATCGCCCGTGTTGTTGATCACGCCCGTGGCGTTGCTGGCCGGCGAGCCGAGGTACAAGTAGCCAGCGCCGAACGACAGCGGGCCGTTAGCGTAGCCAGCACCGAACGAGTAAGCGCGGTTGTTAGCGAAGCCCGAGCCCGTCGAACCATTGTTCGCCGAGTTCGAGAAGCCGTACATACCGCCAGCGCTGAAGCCGCCGTAGTTGACCGACGTGTACTTGACAGTGTTGTTCACGCGGAACGAGTTGTTCAAGTTGTCGTTATCGAACGGGTGAGCGCCCGCGAACGTCGACCATTGGCTACCCGAAGCGTACGGGCCAACGAAGTCAACCACGGAGTCGTACTGACGACCGATGGTCAACGTACCAGCCGTAGCGCTGCTCAGACCAACGTAGGCTTGACGGCCGAACATACGGCTGTTCTGGCCCAGCGTGCCCGTGCCCAGGTTGAAGCCGTTTTCCAACACGAAGATAGCCTTCAGGCCACCACCGAGGTCTTCAGCGCCCTTCAGGCCCCAACGCGAACCTTGCAGGTTACCGTTGCTGAACGCGAAGTTCTTGGAAGTGTTGCCGGTGCCAGCCAGGTTACCGCCGGTCTTGCTGGTGTAGGTCAGGCCAGCGTCGATGATACCGTACAGGGTCACGCTGCTTTGAGCGTGAGCAGCGCCAGCGAATGCGCCGAGCACACCCAGAGCGAGAAGCGACTTTTTCATTGAGTGATCTCCAAAGGATTGTGAGATTTGTTTAACAAGGTCACTAGTGATAACGTCCTTGCTAATCAACTTCGCGAGAAGTTGGACGTAATGTAACAAATTCAATGTGGGCGGCAAAGGAAAAGGCCGGTTTTACGCGGGTTTGCGGCGACCTTTGTTTCGTTTACGCAACATCCCGGAAACCGGCGTCCAGCGGTGATTTCGTGCGTTTGCGGCCGCGCAAGGCACGCCGGATAAAGGCGCGTATCATCGGCGGCGGACGCGAATGAATCGCCTTTTGTTTCACATTGTGAAATATTGAAGTGAGTTGAAAGTACGATGTTCTCCGACAGCCTGATCTCCGAACTTGACCGTGGCCTGCGAGCGATTGCCGGCATTACCCAAGCCTCTCGCCCGACGCCTGCACCGGCGCCTTCTATAGATAGCGATGCCCCCGTCAGCGACGATTTGTTGACGCCGCAAGAGCGTCGCCACGTGGCAGGCCTCATGCGCGTGAATCATGTGGGGGAGGTTTGCGCGCAGGCGCTGTATCAAGCGCAGAAGCTGGCGACGAAGCGCCCTGAGCTACGGGCTGCCTTCGAGCACGCCGGTAAGGAAGAGGAGGATCACCTCGCGTGGACTGCGCGGCGTCTTACGGAGTTGGGGTCGCGTCCGAGTCTGCTTAATCCGCTTTGGTATGCCGGTGCGTTCGCCATCGGTTTCGTTGCGGGGAAGTGCGGCGACAACGTCAGTCTGGGCTTCGTGTCAGAGACGGAGCGTCAGGTTGAGCATCATCTGGAGAGTCACCTGGACGATCTGCCGACGCACGATCTGCGCTCGCGTGCCATCGTCGATCAGATGCGCCTCGACGAAATCGAGCATGGCCAGGCCGCGCGCGATGCCGGCGGCATCGAACTGCCGGTGCCGGTTCAGCGTGTGATGCGCGCGGCAGCCAAGGTCATGACGACGACCGCCTACTATATATAGAACGTCTGCAACGTCCCCCCGAAAGACTCCTACCTCCCGATCGATCTCCCTTCGCGTGACACATGCCGGCCGGCAATCGCCCGGCTCCCGCTCGGCGTGAGCACGCACTACCCGATATCGATAGTGCTGGCGGGCCTCCCGCGAGGCGATGCCCCAAAGTCTGAGGTTCCACTTTCACTATCGCAGTTATGTCTTTAATTTTCCTGACAAAATTCCGTTTTGCGGCTTTAGGAAAGTGAGCTAAGTCATTGTTCTGTCTGGCAAATTCACCCTCAAAAAAGGGCGAAAGGCTTGACCGGCCATACACTCTCCTCTAAAGTGGGAAATAGTGTGAGAAAGTGTATTTTTGTGTGGTGTAGAGCACAAAATCTTTCTCTTTCAGCATGACGGGCAGGCGGACGAAACCTCACGGGAGCGCACGTGTTTCAGGGAGCCTCGGCACTTTCACTTGATGCAAAGGGACGGATGTCGATTCCGGCCCGGCATCGTGACGTGCTGCAGGGCGACGCTGAAGGCAAGGTGACGATCACCAAACACCCTGATGGATGTCTGTTGCTGTTCCCGCGTCCTGAATGGGAAATCTTCCGCGGCAAGATCGCCGCACTGCCGATGGACGCGCACTGGTGGCGACGCATCTTCCTGGGCAACGCAGCCGACGTCGAGCTGGACTCGGCGGGGCGTGTCCTGGTGGCGCCCGAGTTGCGCGCGGCAGCGGGCATGGACAAGGAAGTCATGCTGCTGGGCATGGGCAGTCACTTTGAACTCTGGGATGCCGCGACATATGCCGCCAAGGAACAGGCGGCGATGGCGCAGGGCATGCCGGAAGCACTGAAAAACTTCACTTTTTGACAGATCAGGTGGTCCGACGAGCATGGCGCACGCGGTGGAAACGGTAATGCAGCACCGCACGGTCCTGCTAGAGGAGGCCGTGGATGCCTTGCTGTGGCGCGACGACGGCGTATACGTCGACGGCACGTTCGGCAGGGGCGGACACAGTCGCAGGATTCTCGAGCGGTTGGGTCCCAAGGGGAGGCTGATCGCATTCGACAAGGATCCCCAAGCGATCGCGGAGGCGGCAAAAATTGCCGATCCGCGATTTTCGATTGAGCACGAGAGCTTCGCGACGTTGCGCGAAGCGCTGGCCCGACGCGGTCTCGAGAAGGTGTCGGGTGTGTTGCTGGACCTGGGCGTGTCGTCGCCGCAGTTCGACGACCCCGCGCGCGGATTCAGTTTTCGCTTCGACGGCCCGCTCGACATGCGCATGGATCCCACGCGCGGTGAGTCGGCCGCCGACTGGTTGGCCCGAGCAACGCTGGAAGAAATGACGGAGGTCATCAAGGACTATGGGGAAGAACGGTTTGCTTTTCAGATTGCAAAGGCGCTTGTTGCTCGCCGGGCAAACGCCGACCACCTCGGTCCACTCGCCAGCACTCGCGAGCTTGCCGCAATCGTGGCGGGCGCGGTCAAGACCCGTGAGAAGGGCAAGGACCCGGCAACACGCACCTTTCAGGCTCTACGGATTCACGTCAATCAAGAGCTTGCGGACTTGCAGATAGCACTCGACGTGGCGGCCGATGTCCTCGAAACGGGAGGCAGACTCGTGGCGATCAGCTTTCATTCGCTGGAAGACCGCATCGTGAAGCGCTTCGTGCAAGCGCGCACGACCGCGCCGGTGGTGGATCGCCGCGTGCCTTTGCGTGCCCACGAAATTCCCGAGCCGCCTTTCAAAGCCAGCCGCAAGACCAAGCCGTCCGCCGAAGAGGTGGAGGCCAACCCGCGTGCGCGCTCGGCGATCATGCGGGTCATGGAGCGGGTCGCAACATGAGCCGGCTCAATATTCTTCTGCTCGCGCTGCTCATCGGCTGCGCGTTGTCGCTGATCAATGCGCAGTATCGGGCGCGCGGTACGTTCGTCGAACTCAACCGCGAGCAGGCGCTCGAGCACCAATTGCTGCAGGACTGGGACCGCCTCCAGTATGAGCAGAGCGCGCAGAGCAAGAGCGCTCGTATTGAGAGCGTGGCCCGCAGCGACCTGAAGATGCAGGCCGTCTCGCCGGGGCGCACGCAATATCTGTCCGCACCGGCCGGGAGTACCGGCGCGATGGTGGACGTGCCGGTGCCGACCGCGAGCGCCGCGTCCTCCCCAGCGAGCGGAGGCAAGCGATGAGTCGCCGCAAAGACGCCAAGGCCAAGACCAAGGATGTGCAGTTCTCTGCCAGCCCGGTTCTGTCCGTGCGTCTGCCGATGTGGCGCTCGAAGATGCTCGTCTTCGTGATCTTCGGCGCATTCGCGTCGCTGGTCGCGCGAGCCTTCTGGATCCAGGGGCCGGGCAACGGTTTCTATCAACGTCAGGGCGAGAGCCGTTACGAACGCACACTGGAGATGTCCGCCACGCGCGGCAAAGTGTTCGACCGTAACGGACAGGTGCTTGCCACCAGTCTGCCCGTCAAGGCCATCTGGGCCATCCCCGAAGACGTGCCCGACGACGTCTCCGACCAGCAGATTCGCCAACTCTCGCGATTGCTCGAGATGGGCGAGCCGGACCTGCGCCGCAAGCTCAATCAGGAAAAGAGCTTCGTCTACGTCAAGCGCCAGGTGCTGCCGGACGTGGCCAAGCAGGTCGCCGATCTGGACATTCCGGGGGTGTATCAGCGCAAGGAGTACAAGCGCTTCTATCCGGAAGGCGAGATCGCGGCGCACGTCGTGGGCTTCACGAACGTCGAGGATGTCGGTCAGGAAGGCGTCGAATTGTCGATGCAGAAGGATCTGGCTGCGACCCCCGGTAGCCGCCGCGTGATCAAGGATCGTCTCGGCCGCGTTGTTGAGGACATCGACATCCTGGCGCAGCCACGCGACGGCCACGACATCACGCTCTCCATCGACAGCAAGATCCAGTTCCTCGCGTACAGCGAACTGAAGGATGCCATCGAGCGTACCGGTGCCAAGGCCGGCAGCGCCGTGGTGCTCGACGTGCGCACGGGCGAAGTGCTCGCGCTGGTGAACCTTCCCACGTACAACCCCAACAACCGCACGAACCTGACGGGCGCGCAGTTGCGCAATCGTGTCATCACCGACACGTTCGAGCCGGGTTCGATCATGAAGCCGATCACCGTGGCGGCCGCCATCGAGAATGGCTACGTGAAGCCGACCTCGACGGTGATGACCACCGGCCGGGCCAACTTCTTCGGTGCGACGATCACGGACACGCGCGACTACGGCCTGCTCACCGTGCAGGGCGTCATCCAGCATTCGAGCAACATCGGTACGGCAAAGATCGCGTTGCAGATGAAGTCGCAGGAAATGTGGGACATGTTCACGAGCGTCGGCCTCGGTCAGGCGCCGAAGCTTGGCTTCCCCGGCGCTGTGGCGGGACGTTTGCGTCCGGCCAAGAGCTGGCGGCCGATCGAGCAGGCGACGATGGGCTACGGCTATGGCCTGTCGGCCTCGCTGATCCAGCTTGCTCGCGCCTACACCGTGTTCGCCCACGACGGCGAACTGCTGCCGATCTCCATCTACAAGACGGATGGCAGCGTCGTGAAAGGCACGCCGGTGATTTCGCCGGCCACGGCGCGTGAAGTACGCAAGATGCTGGAAATGGTCACGTCTCCCGGCGGTACCGCCACACGGGCCCAGGTCGTCGGCTATCGCGTGGGCGGCAAGACCGGCACGGCGTACAAGCAATCGGGCAAGGGATACGACAAGAGCAAGTACCGCGCGTCGTTCGTCGGCATGGCGCCGATGTCCGAGCCGCGCATCATCGTGGCCGTCACGCTTGACGAACCGGGGCGCGGTTCACACTACGGTGGCGTGGCCGCCGGCCCGGCGTTCGCCGCGATTGTGGGCGGTACGCTGCGCTCGTTGAACGTGGTGCCGGATTCGCCGGTGACGAAGCTCGTCGTGAGCGACAAGGTAGAGGAGAGCGAGCCATGGGCACCGTGACCCCGACGCCTCAGAACCCGGCCACGCTCGCCATGATCGCGGACGCCACCGAGCGCGCGACGCTCGCACAGGCGTGGGACTGGCTGCGCCGCACAGTGCCGGCCGGTGCAACGCTGCATGCGGATAGTCGCCGTGTGACGCCGGGTGACGTGTTCGTCGCCTACGCCGTCAAGGGGGCCGACAGCCGTGGCTTCATCGCCGACGCCGTGGAGCGAGGCGCTGCCGCCGTGCTGTGGCAGAGCGATGGTTTTACTTGGCCGACGTCGCTGGCCAGCGTGGCCAACGTGCCGGAATTCGGCGTGCCGCGACTCGACTGGCTCGCCGGTCCGCTGGCAGCGCTGTGGTACGGCGAACCGAGCGTCGGCATGACGATGCTGGGTGTGACCGGAACCAACGGCAAAACGTCGTGCAGTCAGTGGCTCGCGCAACTGCTCTCGAAAGCGGGCACCCGCAGTGCCGTGATCGGCACGCTGGGCAGCGGCTTCCCCGGTCATCTGACGGTGACGGGGTTCACCACGCCGGATGCCGTCCAACTGCAACGCAGCCTCGACGACCTGCGCGCGCAGGGCGCGAAGGCGGTGGCGATGGAAGTCTCGTCGCACGGTCTGTATCAAGGACGCGTCAACGGCGTGGCATTCGACGTCGCTGTCTTCACCAATCTGACGCAAGACCACCTCGACTATCACGGCACGATGGCGGCCTACGAGGCAGCCAAGACGCGTCTGTTCGACTGGCCGGCCCTGAAAGCCGCCGTCATCAATCGCGACGACGCGATGGGCCAACGCCTGCTCGCGCGTCTGGCCGGGAAGACTCCGGTATACGAATACGGTATTCGCGGCGACGCCGTGTCCGCGCATGGCAATCGCGTGTTGCGCGCCGAGGATATTCGCGCGACGACAGCGGGCACGCGCTTCACGCTGCATATCGACGATCACAGCCAGCAGATTACGGTGCCGCTGATCGGTCAATTCAACGTGAGCAACGCGCTGGCCGTGCTGGGCGCCGCGCTGGCCGCGGGTGTGCCGCAAGACGCTGCCATCGCCGGACTGGCGACGCTCACGCCCGTCTCCGGGCGCATGGAGCAGATCGGACAGCCGGGGCAGCCGCTGGTCGTCATCGACTACGCACACACGCCCGACGCCCTCGACAAGACGCTCGAAGCGCTGCGCCCGGTGGCGGCGGCGCGCGGCGGCAAGCTTGTCTGCGTGTTTGGTTGCGGCGGCGATCGCGATGCGGGCAAGCGTCCGCAAATGGGCGAGGTGGCCGAGCGTCTGGCAGACGCCGTCGTGCTGACCAGCGACAACCCGCGCACCGAAGTGCCCGCCGACATCATGGCGCAGATCGCGGCCGGTCTTGCACAACCCGACGCCGCACGCCGTATCGAAGATCGCGCAAGCGCGATTCTGCAGGCCGTGCGCGGTGCGCAGGCTGCCGATGTGGTGCTCGTCGCGGGCAAGGGACACGAAAGTACACAGGAAATCATGGGTAAGAAGCGGCCGTTCTCCGATCAGGAGCATGCGCGTCTGGCACTCGCTGCGCGAGCAACCACTGTGCGCGGAGGTGGCGAATGACGATGTGGCAACTAAGCGACGCCCAAGCCGCCGTGACCGATTCACACGTGACGGGTGCCCCGTCGACTGCATTTGCACGCATCGTGACGGACAGTCGCTCGGTGCAGCCGGGCGATCTCTTCGTGGCGATCAAGGGTGAGCGTTTCGACGCGCACGACTTCCTCGCCGACGTGGCGCGCGCAGGCGCTGCCGCCGTGGTCGCGTCGCACGTGCCGGAAGGCTTCGGGACGCCGGCCCTGATCGTACCGGATACGCGAATTGCACTGGGTGAGCTGGCAGCCGCATGGCGCCGCCGCTTTACGATTCCCGTCGTGGCGGTGACCGGCAGCAACGGCAAGACGACCGTCAAGGAGATGATTTCGGCGATCTTTGCCGAGGCCGTGGGTGCCGAGGCGCGTTTGGCGACGGCGGGTAACTTCAACAACGACATCGGCCTGCCGCTCACGCTGTTCCGTCTGAAGGACGGCGACAAGTTGGCGGTGCTCGAACTGGGCATGAATCACCCCGGTGAGACGGCGTATCTCGCGAAAATCGCGCAACCGACGGTGGCTGTCATCAACAACGCGCAACGCGAGCATCAGGAATTCATGGTGAGCGTGGCTGCTGTCGCGCAAGAGCATTCGGCCGTGCTGGCAGCGCTGTCCGCCGACGGCGCGGCGGTGTTCCCGGCCGAGAGCGAGTTTGCGCCGATGTGGCGCGAGATCGCGGGCAAGCGTCGCGTGCTGGACTTTGCGCTCGACACCCGCGCCGCTGTGTCGGGACGTTACGACGTCGCCACGCGCGTACTGCGTGTGGCGTCGCCAGCCGGTGAGTTTCCGGTCGCGTTGCCGCTGCTCGGCGAGCACAACGCGCGCAACGCGCTGGCGGCAATCGCGTGTGCGCTGGGCGCGCATATCGACATTGGTTCGATCGTGCGGGCACTCGAAGCGTTTTCCGCCGTCAAAGGCCGGCTCCAGGTGTCGACGCTCTCGAAGGGGCCGCTCGCCGGTGTCACTTTGATCGACGACACCTATAATGCGAACCCCGATTCGGTTCGGGCCGCAATCGACGTACTGGCTCAAACGCCGGCACCGCGTGTTCTGGTGCTGGGCGACATGGGCGAAGTCGGCGACAACGGACCGGCGTTTCATCGCGAAGTGGGCGAATACGCTGCGCAGCGTGGTGTCGATCGCTTGCTGGCGATGGGGGAGCAGACGCAAGCCAGCGTCGCGGCCTTCGGCGCCGGCGGCGAGCATTTTTCAGACGTGACCGATGTCGCGCCGCTCGTGGCCGAGTTGACGGCCACGTTGAACGCGCCGGCCACGATATTGGTGAAGGGAAGCCGCTTTATGCGGATGGAGCGCGTGCTCGAGCAGTTGCGCGCGACGAGTGAAAGCGGGGGCGGCGACGCCCCGGGCAAGTGATAAAGGATTGATGGAATGTTGCTGACGTTGGCGCAATGGCTGCAAGCGGATGCGAGCTATTTGCGCGTGTTCAACTACCTGACGTTTCGGGCCGTGATGGCAAGCCTCACGGCGCTGGTGATCGGGCTCTCGTTCGGGCCGATGGTCATTCGCAAGCTTGCCGAAATGAAGGTGGGTCAGGCCGTGCGTACCGACGGCCCGCAGACTCACCTGATCAAGTCGGGAACGCCCACGATGGGCGGCGTGCTGATTCTGATCGGTATTACCGTCGCCACGCTGCTCTGGGCGGATTTGAGCAACCGTTTCATCTGGATCGTACTGACCGTCACTCTGGGCTTCGGCATCATCGGCTGGATCGACGATTACCGGAAGGTTGTCTTCAAGGACCCGCGCGGCATGTCGTCGCGCGAGAAGTATTTCTGGCAGTCGATCATCGGCCTGTTCGCCGCGACCTACCTGGCGTTCTCGGTGTCGGAGACGAGCAACCTGAAGGTCTTCGAGCTGTTCATCAGTTGGGTGCGCAACGGTTTCCCGCTCGATCTGCCGCCGAAGGCTGACTTCATCGTGCCGTTCTTCAAGACGATGAGCTATCCGCTGGGCGTGTTTGGTTTCATCGCGTTGACCTACTTTGTCATCGTCGGCTCGTCCAACGCCGTTAACCTCACGGACGGTCTCGACGGTCTGGTCATCATGCCGGTCGTGCTGGTCGGCGCGGCGCTCGGTGTGTTCGCTTATGTGATGGGCAACGTTGTGTACTCGAAGTACCTGTTGTTCCCGCATATTCCGGGCGCGGGCGAGTTGCTCGTGTTCTGTTCGGCGATGTCGGGCGCGGGGCTGGCGTTCTTATGGTTCAACACCCATCCGGCACAGGTGTTCATGGGCGATGTCGGCGCGTTGGCGCTGGGCGGCGCGCTCGGCACAGTGGCGGTGATCGTGCGTCAGGAAGTCGTGCTGTTCGTGATGGGCGGTGTGTTCGTCGCGGAAACGCTGTCGGTGATGTTGCAGGTGACGTGGTTCAAGTACACCAAGCGACGCTTCGGCGAAGGGAGGCGGATCTTCAAGATGGCGCCGCTGCATCACCACTTCGAATTGTCGGGATGGAAGGAAACGCAGGTGGTGGTTCGCTTCTGGATCATCACCCTGATGCTGGTGCTGATCGGTCTGTCGACGCTGAAGCTGCGCTGAGCGGACTGAGGGAAGACGGAAGAAGACGAAAAGCGGCGTCGCGAGTGAGCGAAGTCGCTTTGTCGTAGCCGGGGACTAAAGGAAGGGCCGCTGGCGCCGATAGCGAAATATCGGCGCCATGGAGTTGCGGTGCGCAGTGTCGTACAAGCGATGCATTCGTAGGTTGTTTGAATCGATTAAAGGGAAAAAAGCGACGTGTTCGGCGAGAAGTTTGGTGAATCCTGGCAACCGCGTGTCCTGATCCTGGGTCTGGGAGAGTCCGGCCTGGCGATGGCGCGTTGGTGCGCGCGTTACGGCTGCCGTGTGCGCGCAGCCGATACGCGCTTTGCGTCCTCGGAGACACCGCCGAACGTTGCGACGTTGCGCGTGGACGCGCCACAGGCCGAGTTCGTCGGCGGGCCGTTCGCCGGGCAAGTCGATGCGCTGCTCGACGACATCGAGCTGGTCGGCATCAGCCCGGGCCTCTCGCCGAAGGCGCCTGACGTGGCCGCGTTGCTCGCCGAGGCGGCTGAGCGTGGCGTGCCCGTGTGGGGCGAGATCGAATTCTTCGCACAGGCGCTGCGTCACATGCAGGCGACGAGTGGCTACGCACCCAAGCTATTGGCCATTACCGGCACGAACGGCAAGACCACGACCACGAGTCTGACGGGACTGCTATGCCGTCGCGCTGGCAAGCGTACCGCTGTGGCGGGCAATATCAGCCCGTCGGCGCTCGACCGTCTGAGCGAATGCATTGCCGACGCGACGCTGCCCGACGTCTGGGTGCTTGAAATCTCCAGCTTCCAACTGGAGACAACGCATTCCCTCGCGCCCGATGCCGCCGCGATTCTTAATATCACGCAGGACCATCTGGACTGGCACGGCGACATGGACGCCTACGCCGGCGCCAAGGCGCGCATCTTCGGGCCGCAGACCGTGCGCGTGCTCAACCGTGAAGATGCACGCGTGATGGCGTTCGCTGCGCCCGAAGCCAATGTCGTGACCTTCGGTACTGGCAAGCCCGATGCCGTAGGCGACTTCGGTCTGGAGATGGAAGGCGGCATGTGGTGGCTGGTCGAGGGCATCACGCGCGATGAAGCCCCGCCCGCACCGAAGCGCCGCAAGGCGGGTGCCGCGGAAGCGGCGGTCGAGGTGCATGGCAAGCGTCTTATGCCGGCCGACGCACTGCGCATTCGTGGTCAACACAACGCGGCAAATGCGCTGGCGGCGCTCGCGCTCGCCCGCGCGATCGATCTGCCGATGGCCAAGCTGCTGCATGGCCTGCGCGAATACCCGGGCGAGCCGCATCGTGTGCAACTCATCGGCACGCTCAACGAAGTCGAGTTCTACGACGACAGCAAGGGCACCAACGTTGGCGCGACCGTCGCGGCCATTACGGGCCTGCAAAAGACGGTAATTCTGATTGTGGGCGGCGACGGCAAGGGGCAGGACTTCTCTGTGTTGGCCAATCCCGTGGCGCATCATGCGCGCGCCGTGCTGCTGATCGGCCGCGACGCCCCGCTGCTGCGCGAAGCGCTGACCGATACCGGCGTCGACCTGATCGATGCCCCGACGCTCGAAGATGCCACGCGAGACGCTGCGAAGCTTGCCCAGCCGGGCGATGCGGTGTTGCTCTCGCCCGCCTGCGCGAGCTTCGACATGTTCCGCAACTACGAGCATCGCGCACAGGTGTTTCGCGACACCGTGGTTGATCTGGCCGCCGACGCGGGGGTGATGCTATGAACCGTATCAAGTCGTTCTTCAGCAAGAAGCGTCAGGCCGGCTTCGCCGGTGCCGGAGCGGCGACAGCGCCTGGCGCCGCGACGCAGGCGGCGAGCCGCACGCTCGGCAGCATCAAGCCGACACGTTCGCGCATGCTCGAATACGATCACGCCCTCATGTGGGTGGTGATCTCGCTGCTGTCGCTGGGGCTTGTGATGGTGTATTCGGCCTCGGTCGCGTTGCCCGATTCGCCGAAGTACAGCGGTTACTCGACGTATCACTTCCTCGGCCGTCACATCGTGTCGCTCACGATTGGATTGACCGCGGCCGCGATCACGTTCCGGATTCCGGTCAAGACGCTCGACAAGCTCGCGCCCAAGGTCTTCCTGCTGGCGCTGCTGCTGCTTGTGATCGTGCTGATCCCGCACGTGGGCAAGGGGGTGAATGGTTCGAAGCGCTGGATTCCTTTCGGCGTGCTCAACCTCCAGCCGTCGGAAATCATGAAGCTCGCGGTCACGCTGTACGCCGCGAACTACACGGTGCGCAAACAGGAATTCATGCAGAGCTTTGGCAAGGGCTTCCTGCCGATGGGGATCGCCGTGGTGTTCGTCGGCATGCTGCTGCTGCTCGAGCCGGACATGGGCGCGTTCATGGTGGTCGCGGCCATCGCGATGGGCATTCTGTTCCTCGGTGGCGTGAACGGCCGGCTGTTCGGTGGACTGGCGCTCACCGCCGTGGGCACGTTCGCGATGCTGATCTGGCTGTCGCCGTGGCGTCGCGAGCGGATCTTCGCGTATCTCGACCCGTGGCGTGAGGACTACGCACTCGGCAAGGCCTATCAGCTCACGCACTCGCTCATCGCCTTCGGACGCGGCGAATGGACCGGCGTGGGGCTGGGCGGCAGCATCGAAAAATTGCACTACCTGCCTGAAGCGCATACCGACTTCATCCTCGCCGTGATCGGTGAGGAGTTCGGCTTCCTGGGCGTGCTGGTCGTCATCCTGCTCTTTTACTGGCTGGTGCGTCGCGCGTTCGAGATCGGCCGTCAGGCACTGGCGCTCGAGCGCACGTTCGCAGGGTTGCTTGCGAAGGGCGTGGGCGTGTGGCTCGGTGCGCAGACCTTCATCAACATGGGCGTGAATCTGGGCCTGCTGCCGACCAAGGGGCTGACGTTGCCGCTGGTCAGCTACGGCGGCTCGGGCATCTTGCTCAACTGTGTGGCCGTGGCGATTCTGCTGCGGGTGGATTACGAGAACCGCGTATTGATGCGGGGAGGAAAAGTATGACCGAGCGCGCTACCGCGATGCCGGCACCGGAAAAGAAGACACGTACGCTGCTGGTCATGGCCGGCGGCACGGGCGGTCACGTCTTCCCGGGGCTCGCGGTTGCCAACTTCCTGCGTGTGCAGGGGTGGCGCGTGGTCTGGCTCGGAAATCCGAGCGGCATGGAAGCGACGCTCGTGCCGAAGTACGACATTCCGATGGAGTTCGTGAAGTTCGGCGGTCTGCGTGGCAAGGGACTGATGACCAAGTTGCTGCTGCCGCTCAACCTGCTGCGCGCGTTCTGGCAGAGCCTTGGGGCGATTCGTCGCGCCAAGCCGAATGCAGTGCTTGGCATGGGCGGCTACATCACGTTCCCTGCGGGGATGATGGCGTCGCTGCTGGGGCGTCCGCTGGTGCTGCATGAGCAGAACTCGGTTGCCGGCATGGCGAACAAGGTGCTCGCGCGCGTTGCCGACAAAGTGTTGCTCGCGTTCCCCGACACCATCGAGGGAGGCGAATGGGTCGGCAATCCGATTCGTGCAGACTTCGACGAGATGGCACCGCCGGCCGAGCGCTACAACGCCCGTACCGGCCCGCTGCGCATTCTCGTGGTGGGCGGCAGTCTGGGCGCGACGGTGCTCAACGAGATCGTGCCCAAGGCGCTCGCGAAGCTGCCGCGCGAAGATCGTCCGCAGGTCACGCATCAGGCGGGGGTGAAACATATTCAAACACTGCAGGCGAATTACGCCGCAGCGGGGGTGACGGTCGAAGCGGTGCCGTTCATCGACAACATGGTCGCGGCCTACGCGGCGGCGGATCTGGTGATCTGCCGGGCGGGTGCGATGACGGTGGCCGAAGTGGCTGCGGCGGGGGTGGCGGCGCTGTTCGTGCCGTTCCCGCACGCGGTCGACGACCACCAGACAACGAATGCGCGTTTCCTCGCCGATAAGGGCGCGGCAACGCTGATCGACCAGCGCGAGCTGTCGGTCGAGACCCTGGCCGAGTGGCTGCGCCGTCAGACGCGCGAATCGCTGCTCGCGATGGGAGAGAAAGCCAGGGCGCTCGCCAAGCCGGACGCCACCGAACAAGTGGCGCGCGTGTGCGCAGCTCTGGCCAAGGATTGAAATGAAACACATCGTCAAACACATTCACTTCGTCGGCATTGGCGGCTCGGGCATGAGCGGTATTGCCGAGGTGTTGCTCAACCTGGGGTATCAGGTGAGCGGCTCCGATCTTGGCGACAACGCGGTGACCCAGCGCCTCGCGGGCCTGGGCGCCCGTGTCGACCGCGGCCATGCGGCCGAGCATATCGACGGCGCGGACGCCATCGTCGTGTCCACCGCCATCACGGCCGACAACCCGGAAGTGCTCGCGGGCCGTGCCCGTCAGATTCCCATCGTGCCGCGCGCGCTGATGCTCGCGGAACTCATGCGTCTGAAGCAGGGCGTTGCCATCGCCGGCACGCACGGCAAGACGACCACGACGAGTCTCGTGGCGAGCGTGCTCGCCCAGGGCGGGCTGGACCCGACGTTCGTGATCGGTGGCCGTCTGAACAGCGCGGGCGCGAATGCCAAGCTCGGCACCGGCGACTTCATCGTCGTCGAAGCCGACGAGTCGGATGCCTCGTTCCTGAACCTGAATCCGGTCATCGAAGTCATCACGAACATCGATGCCGATCACATGGACACCTACGGGCACGACTTCGCCCGTCTGAAGCAATCGTTCGTGGCCTTCACGCAGCGCCTGCCGTTCTACGGCATTGCCGTGCTGTGTGTGGATGACCCGAACGTGCGCGAGATCCTGCCGTTCGTCTCGAAGCCGATCGTGCGTTATGGCCTGTCGGAGGACGCACAAGTGCGCGCCATCGACGTGCGGGCCGACGCCGGGCAGATGCGTTTTACCGTGCTGCGCAAGTTCGGCGACGGTGCTGCACCGCTCGACATCACGCTGAATCTGCCGGGCGAGCACAACGTGCGCAACGCGCTGGCGGCGATTGCGATTGCCACTGAACTCGAAGTGCCCGACGCCGCAATCCAGCAGGCGCTGGCCGAATTCAACGGCGTTGGCCGACGCTTCCAGCGCTACGGCGAAATCGCGCTGCCGATGGCGAGTGGCGGCGGCACGTTCACGTTGATCGACGACTACGGGCATCACCCGGTCGAGATGGCCGCGACGCTGGCTGCCGCGCGCGGCGCGTTCCCGGGCCGTCGTATCGTGCTGGCCTTCCAGCCGCACCGTTACACACGCACGCGCGATTGCTTCGAGGACTTCGTGAAGGTGTTGTCCGATGCCGATGCCGTGGTGCTCGGCGAAGTGTATTCGGCGGGCGAGGCGCCCATCGTGGCGGCCGACGGTCGTGCGCTGTCGCGGGCATTGCGCGTGGCGGGCAAGGTCGAGCCGGTTTTCGTGGAAGACGTCGCGCAGTTGCCCGACGCCGTTCTGCAAGTCGCTCGTGCGGGCGACGTCGTTATCACTATGGGTGCTGGCTCCATCGGCGCGGTGCCCGGCAAGTTGCAAGTTCAGCAAGGAGTTTGACGTGAGTGCTTTCGATCCGAAACGTTTCGGCAAGGTTGGCGTCCTGATGGGCGGGCGCTCGGCCGAGCGTCAGATCTCGCTGATTTCGGGCAATGGTGTGCTCGAAGCCCTGCGCTCGCGCGGTGTCGATGCGCATGCGTTCGATACCGGCATGCACGACCTCGCAGCGCTGGCTGCGCAGAAGTTCGACCGTGTGTTCATCGCACTGCATGGCCGCTACGGCGAAGACGGCACGCTGCAAGGCGCGCTCGAACATCTGGGCATTCCGTACACCGGCAGCGGCGTGTTGGCTTCCGCACTGGCGATGGACAAGGAAATGACCAAGCGCGTGTGGATCAACGAAGGGCTGCCGACGCCGCGCTTCGCGATGCTCAACGCCGATAGCGATTTCGATGCCGTTGCGCGCGATCTCGGCCTGCCGCTGATCGTCAAACCGTCGCGCGAAGGCTCGACCATCGGTCTGACGAAGGTCACTGAAGTATCGCAACTGAAGGGCGCGTATGAAAAGGCGGCCGCACTCGATCCGGACGTGCTCGCCGAAGAGTTCATCGATGGCGACGAGCTGACCGTGCCGGTGCTCGGCGTGGGCACGAAGGGCGCTGCAGCCGCCCGTGCGCTGCCGGTGATCCGCATCGTGGCGCCGGATGCGAACTACGACTACCAGAACAAGTATTTCAAGGACGACACGCGCTACGAATGCCCGCCGCCGCTGTCGGTGTCGTTGCAAGAGGAAGTGCAGCGCCTGGTGTTGCGCGCCTACCTCGTACTGGGCTGCCGCGGCTGGGCGCGCGCCGATGTGATGCTGCGCAAGCGCGACAACAAGCCGTTCCTGCTGGAGATCAATACGTCGCCGGGCATGACCGGCCACTCGCTGGTGCCGATCTCGGCGCGCGCGGCGGGCCTGTCGTACGAAGACCTGGTGGTTGAAATTCTGGCAACTGCGACGCTCGATTTGCATCCGAACGCGCAGTGGAAGCCAGAGTGAGCCGAGTTAAATTTTGAACGCGTTGAAGAACGCCCTGATACGGAAAGCAAATCGCCATGTGGCACAACGTACGCTTGCTCAACGCCATCGCGAGTGCGCTCGTCGCACTTGTCGTGCTGGCGGCGCTCGCGGCGGGCGGCCATTGGTTGATCCAGCGGCCGATCTTCACGCTCAAGGCGATTCAGATCGACGGGGATGTGTCGCACATCAACGGACCGACCTTGCGGGCGAATGCGGTGTCGCGTCTGAAGGGCAACTTCTTCACGATCGATCTGGACGCTACGCGCGCGGCGTTCGAGGCAGTGCCCTGGGTGCGTCATGCGAGCGTGCGACGTGTCTGGCCGAATCAACTGGCCATCACGATCGAGGAGTACAAGCCGCTGGCCACGTGGAACGACGGTCGTCTGGTGAGTGTGGACGGCGAGTTGTTCGCGGCGAATCTGGCGGAAGCCGAGGACGAGGGCAAGTTGCCCGAGTTCGCGGGGCCGCCGGGCAGCGAGAAAGATGTGACGGCGCGGTACTACGACTTTGTGAAGTGGTTCGCGCCGCTGAATATGAAACCCGAGGCGGTCACGCTGTCGAATCGTTACGCATGGGGCGTGCGGCTCGCAGGGGGCGTGCAACTGGCGTTGGGTCGGGAGCGGTCGCCCGAAACCCTCGCCACGCGCAGCCGGCGTTTCGTACAGGCGTATCCGCAAGTTGCGGCGCGCTGGGGGAATCAGATCGAGTATGCCGATCTGCGTTACCCGAACGGTTTTGCAGTCAGGGCCGCGGGCATGCGTTTCTTGAGCGAAGAACAGGCCAAGAAACTTGCCGCGACACCGGTGCAAAGGCGGGATTCGCAAAAGCCGGGCGCTGCGCAACCTGCCGCGCGGCAGAAGCGAAGCCAGTGAGACTTCAGGACTTACACACGCTATGAGCAAAGATTACAAGGATCTGTTGGTCGCCCTCGATATCGGCACGTCGAAAGTCGTGGCGGTGGTGGCCGAGCTGCGCCCTGAAGGCCGCTATGAAGTGATTGGCCTTGGCCAGAGCGAATCGCGAGGCCTGAAAAAGGGCGTCGTGGTGAACATCGAGGCCACGGTGCAGTCGATTCAGCGTGCGCTCGAAGAAGCCGAGCTGATGGCCGACTGCAAGATCACCAATGTGTTCACGGGCATTGCCGGTAGCCACATCCGCAGCTTCAATTCGAGCGGCATGGTGGCAATCAAGGACAAGGAGGTGACGCAGGCCGACGTGGCACGCGTTATCGAGACGGCCAAGGCAATCAACATCCCGACCGACCAGCAGGTGCTGCATATCCTCACGCAGGAATTCATCATCGACGGTCAGGAAGACGTGCGCGAGCCGATCGGCATGAGCGGCATTCGTCTTGAAGTCAAGGTGCACATCGTGACCGGCGCGGTCTCGGCGGCGCAGAACATCGTGAAGTGCGTGCGCCGTTGCGGCCTCGAAGTGAACGATTTGATTCTGCAACCGCTGGCGTCGAGCATCTCGGTGCTCACGGAAGACGAGAAGGAACTCGGCGTGGTGCTGATCGACATCGGCGGCGGCACGACCGATATCGCGATCTTCAGCGAAGGCGCGATTCGTCACACGGCGGTGATTCCGATCGCCGGCGACCAGATCACGAGCGATATCGCGATGGCCGTGCGCACGCCGACGCCGGATGCGGAAGACATCAAGATTCAGCACGGCATTGCCAAGCAGTCGCTGGCCGATCCGGACGAGATGATCGAAGTGCCGGGGCTGGGCGAACGCGGTCCGCGCACGCTCTCGCGTCAGGCGCTAGCGGCGGTGATCGAGCCGCGTGTCGAAGAGTTGTTCTCACTTGTTCAGCAAGTGGTGCGCGAGTCGGGGTACGAAGAGTTGCTGTCCTCGGGCATCGTGCTCACCGGCGGCGCGGCGATGATGCCGGGCATGGTCGAACTGGGCGAGGACATCTTCCTCAAGCCGGTGCGCATTGGTGTGCCGGAGTACGCAGGTGGTCTGGCCGACGTGGTGCGCAGCCCGCGCTACGCGACGGCGATGGGGCTGCTGCTCGAAGGACGTTCCCAACGCATGCGCGGCCGCAAGGTCGCCGTGCAGTCGGGGCAAGCGAATCAAGTCTGGACGCGCATGCGCGACTGGTTCTTCAGCAATTTTTAATGGTGTTTTTTTGAGGGGTGTGGATTCGGCACTGAAAACACGCGCGGCTTACCCGAGCGGCACGTGACCCGCAGTACCGGATCTGCTTTTAATTCACTGGAGGCGCTATGAACTTTGAAATGTTGGAAACGGAAACCAACGGCACCATCATCAAGGTGGTGGGTGTTGGTGGCGCTGGCGGCAATGCCGTCCAGCACATGATCAACCGTGGTGTGCAAGGCGTGGAATTCATCGCCATGAACACCGACGCTCAGGCACTGGGCCGCTCGCAGGCCAGCGTGACCATCCAGCTCGGCAAGACCGGTCTGGGTGCTGGCGCGAAGCCGGAAATGGGCCATGCCGCGGCTGAAGAAGCCCGCGAGCGCGTGGCCGACGCCCTGCGTGGCGCGCACATGGTGTTCATCACCGCCGGTATGGGCGGCGGCACGGGCACGGGCGCGGCACCGGTCGTGGCGCAGATTGCCAAGGAAATGGGCATTCTGACCGTGGGCGTGGTCTCGAAGCCGTTCGAGTTCGAGGGCGGCAAGCGCATGCGCGTGGCCGAGACCGGCGCGCAGGAGTTGGAAGACAACGTCGACTCGCTGATCGTCGTGCTCAACGACAAGCTCTTTGAAGTCATGGGCGACGACGCCGAGATGGACAAGTGCTTCCAGTGCGCCGACGACGTGCTGCATAACGCCGTGGCCGGCATCGCCGAAATCATCAACGTCGACGGTTTGGTGAACGTCGACTTTGAAGACGTGAAGACGGTGATGGGCGAGCAAGGCAAGGCGATGATGGGTACGGCGACGGTAGCAGGTGTCGATCGTGCGCGTCTGGCCGCCGAGCAAGCCGTGGCAAGCCCGCTGCTTGAAGGTGTGGACCTGTCGGGCGCGCGTGGCGTGCTGGTCAACATCACGGCATCGCGTTCGCTGCGTCTGTCGGAAACGCGTGAAGTGATGAACACCATCAAGAGCTACGCCGCCGAAGACGCGACCGTGATTTTCGGTACCGTCTACGACGACAAGATGGGCGATGCACTGCGCGTGACCGTCGTGGCAACCGGCCTGGGCCGTGCTGTTGCGAAGAAGGCCGCGGCACCGATGACGCTGCTCAAGACCGGTACCGACAACATGCCGATCGCGACCGGCCATGTGCCGAACGTCGGTCAGGCTGGCGGTACGGACTACGGCGCGCTCGAAACGCCGGCCGTGTGGCGCAGCACGCGTGAGACCGCAGCGTCGCACGTTGCCGCGTTGCAGGAAAAGGGTGTCGACACGTACGACATTCCGGCTTTCCTGCGCAAGCAAGCCGACTGACAGGGTTGCGCGCGGGCCGGGTGCCAGTGCCTGGCGCCGCCGCACCTTGGGAATCGCGAGACCTACGCAGGTCGTCGTGAGGATTCGTCGTCGCCCCGACTTCCATGCCATGTGGCGTGGGGATGGCGCGCCGCAGTACGAATCCGAAGGGCGATACGGCAAGGTTGTGATCGCGGAAGATGCCTTGTGGCTGCGACAACCAGAGTCGCAAGAGGCGTCGACGCATCGCAGATGACGGACGTTACGGGTAAGCGTTCGTGATCCCGGACCCGGTCTCGCGGATCTGTCCCTCCGACCGCTGCGGCATGCCTCCGTCGCGGCGGCCGGGGTGCCCCGAAAATGCATGACGCCTGGCCTTTGGCCTGACGTCGAAGGGCGAAATGACCTATTTCGTGAAGCGTTATGGGCGCAGACATACCGATGGGGCAGAATTCGGAATGTTTGGTAACGAACCGTTGTGTTTGTGGCACAACGATGAAGGCGCCGATCTGATATAATTCGATCTATGATCCTTAGCGTCTGATAGTTTTAATAAATAGCATGCTCAAGCAGCGCACACTCAAATCCATCGCCAAGACAGTCGGCATCGGCTTGCACTCCGGTCGCAAGGTCGAGTTGTCGCTGCGTCCGGCACCGCCCAATACGGGTATCGTCTTCTGTCGTACCGATCTGAATCCTCCTGTCGAGATTCCGGCGTCGGCGATGGCGATCGGCGACACGCGGCTTGCGTCGGTGTTGCAGAAGGATGGTGCGCGGGTGTCCACGGTGGAACACCTGATGTCGGCATGCGCAGGTCTGGGCATCGACAATCTGTATGTCGACGTGACGGCCGAAGAAATCCCGATCATGGATGGCAGCGCCGCGACGTTCGTCTTCCTGATCCAGTCGGCAGGCATTGAAGAGCAGGCCGCCGCCAAGAAATTCATTCGTGTGACGAAGCCGGTCGAGATCCGCGAAGGCGACAAGTTTGCCCGTCTCGAGCCGTACGACGGTTTCAAGCTTAAGTTCACCATCGATTTCCGTCACCCGGCAGTGGATCGCACGGGGCAGGCGCTCGAGATCGATTTTGCCGAGACGTCCTACGCCAAGGAAATCGCACGGGCGCGTACATTCGGTTTTGCGCATGAAGTCGAAATGCTGCGCGAACTGGGTCTGGCGCGCGGTGGCAGCATGGATAACGCCATCGTGCTCGATGAGTACCGCATTCTGAACAACGACGGTCTGCGTTACGACGACGAGTTCGTGAAGCACAAGATGCTCGACGCGATCGGCGATCTGTATGTGATTGGCCACCCGCTGCTGGCGTCGTACACCGCG
>JARLJF010000121.1 GCA_031291335.1 Pandoraea sp.
CTGTACGGGCTGGAGTTGTCACACAAACATGCGCCCGAAATTCAATTGCGCTCGGGGCTCGCGTTTCGCCCCATGTTCGTTCCCGCATACAGTTCGTATCGTCAGGGAATCGTGTTGACCATTCCGATCGAGACGCGCTTGCTCAAGCCCGGCGTGGACGCAAAGACGCTTCACCAGTGCCTCGTGGATCACTACGCGGGGCAGGCGTTTGTGCATGTCATGCCGATGGAGGCGCCGGGCGTTGTGAAACAAATTGACCCGGAGGCGATGAACGGCACCAACGTCATGCAGTTGAGCGTGTTCGGCAATCAGGAGCACGGGCAAGTGCTGTTGACCGCCGTTTTGGACAATCTTGGCAAAGGAGCGTCCGGCGCGGCGATCCAGAATCTGGAACTGATGCTCGCTTAGCGATGGCGTGGCGGATTTCGGGAGGGGGCTCGATCTCTCAGGGATCACAACCCCGCCGCAATAATGGAATTTGCTTAGCACCGATTCGAATTTGTCATCACGTCGGGCCCTCATATACTGCTTGAGAGGCGGCGGCACGCAGGCGGGCCGCCGCTTGGTATTTGCAGGGGTTCGGGAAGACTGAGATAGGCGCAGCCAAGACTCTTCCGCGCGCCGATCAATGAACAGGTCTTTTCGGGTTGTGTGGCATGTCGAACGTCTCTGAGCGTCAAATGCATCTGGCCGCCTATGTCATGGCTGGCCCGGTTTCCGGTCACCATGGCGGCTGGCGTTATCCCTCGGCACAACACGACATTCTGTCGGTGCGCTTCTACCGGGAAATCGGACGCCTGCTCGAAGCCGGCCGCTTCGACATGATCTTCCTGCCGGACATTCAGGCGCTGCCGCGCCGTCTGGGCGACAGTCTCGACTCGCAACTGCGTCACGGCGCGCTGGGCGCGCTGCGCCTCGATCCGATGGTGGTGCTCTCCGCATTGGCCGCCAGTACTGAACATCTGGGTCTCGCCGCAACCATCTCGACCTCCTATTTCACCCCGTTCCATGTCGCCCGCGCGCTGGCCTCGCTCGACCATTTGAGCGCCGGGCGCGTGGCATGGAATATCGTCACGTCCTTTCAAGACGCCGAAGCCCGCAACTTCGGGCTCGAAGAACAACTTTCCCGCGAAGAACGCTACGACCGCGCCGACGAATTCGTCGAAGTGGCATGCAAGCTGTGGGACAGTTGGCGCGACGGTGCACTGACGCTCGACCGCGCCACACCTCAGTTCGCCGATCCGGCACAAGTCAGCCCGATCTCGCACCGCGGCAAGTGGTTCAACGTGGAAGGGCCGCTCAACGTCAGCCGTCCGCCGCAAGGACGCCCGGTGTTCATTCAGGCCGGTGCTTCAAGCCGTGGACGCGATTTCGCCGCGAAGTGGGCAGACGTGATCTTCGTCACTCATTCGTCGCAGGAATCGGCGCAAACCTTCTATCACGACATCAAGGCTCGCGCAGCCCATCACGGCCGCAATCCGGATGACGTCAAGATCCTCCTCGGCATGGTGCCGGTCGTGGGGGAAACCGATTCGATCGCGCGCGACAAGCAGGCGCTGCTCGACGATCTGTGCGATCCGGAGGCCGGCCTCTCGACGCTGTCGTACCAACTCGATATCGATCTCTCGCCGTTCCCGCAGGAGGGCGTGCTGCCCGATCTCGACGTCGGCGGCGTGCAGGGACACTACAAGGAAGTGGCGGAACTCACGCGCAAGCAAGGGTTGTCGCTGCGCGAGATCGGCAAACGCTACGGTATCGGCCCGCTGCGCGATTTCAACGGAACCGGGTCGGCCGTGGCCGGCACCATGCAGCAATGGTTCGACGCGCGTGCGTGCGACGGCTTCATGGTGCAGATGCCCTACCTGCCAGGCGGGGTCGAAGACTTCGTGCGGCTGGTCGTGCCTGAACTCCAGACGCGTGGCGTCTTCCGCTCGGAATACAAGGGCGACACGCTGCGCGACCACCTTGGACTGGCGCGGCCCGCGCACTGAATCGCGTCTTACCTCCCGTCACCCTTCGTCACCCTCCGTCACTTCTCGCACAAGATTTCACTCATGGCTCAAGACCATTCGTCGCGGCACTCGCGCCGCCAGTTCATCAAGCAAGGGGCAGCCGTCGCCACGGCGTTGTCGTTCCCCATGATCGCGCGCGCCGCGCCGCCGGTCATTCGCTATGCCACGGCAGGTGTGGTCGGCCCGGGCGAACTGGAAACCGTTATTACCAGCGATTGGTTCAAGTCGAATGTGCTCAAGCGTCACGGTAAGGAATACGTGATCGAGACCACTACGGCACGCGGCACGCCGGGCGTGGCGACGTTGCTCGCGGCCGAGCAGGCCGACATCGGCACGCTCGCGTTCACGAGTCTGGCAACGGCCGTGGCGCAAGAGGCGGTGCCCGGTGGCGTGACGGCCATCGCCGAAATTCACCGCGACGCCGTTCAGGGCTACGCGTCGAACCCGTTTGTCGTGCTCACCGATAGCCCCGTGCGTTCGATCGCCGATCTGAAGGGCAAGAGCGTGGCTGTGAACGCGTACAACGGCAGTGTCGACATCATCTTGCGCATCGCCTTGCAGAAGCACGGCCTCGATCCGCGCAAGGACGTGCGTGTGGTCGAGATGCCGTTCGGCAACATCGGACCGGCGCTGCGTCAGAAGCGTATCGATGTTGGCGTGCTCGCCATGCCGTTTCAGGTGGACGAAGCGAAGAAAGGCGGCATTCGCACCGTGTTCGACGCCGTGGGCGTTGTGCCGCCGTACCCGGTGCTGTTTCAGAGCGCACGCACGCGCTTCCTGACGGAAAAGTCGGGCGCCGTGCGCGCGTGGCTGGCGGATTACGTGGACGCCCAGCGCTGGATTTACGATCCGGCCAATCGCAAGCAAGTGATCGCCCTGACCGCCGATCTCGCCAAGACGCCCGCCGCGTCGCTGGACGAATACTTCCTCACGCCGAAGGACTTCTACCGCGATCCGAGCGCGACCATTACGGCCGCAAGCCTTCAACCGCCCATCGACGCGATGGCCAAGCTGGGGCTGCTGCCCAAGCCGGTCAATATCTCGGCGTATGTGGATGCGTCGTACCTGCCGCGCCGAGCCTGAGCATGACAGCCGCACACGAAGCGCCCGCCGCCATTCACGTCGCAGGACTGTCGAAGTATTTCGACAAGGCGGGTGAGCGCGTCGTCGCGCTCGAGAACATTGCACTGGACGTGCCCGCTGGCAAGCTGGTCTCGCTGGTCGGCCCGTCCGGATGCGGCAAGAGCACGTTGCTTTACATCCTCGGCGGCTTCGTCGAGGCGTCGCACGGCACGTGCTCGACCTTCGGGGCGGCCATCAAGGGGCCAGGCGTCGATCGCGGTGTCGTGTTTCAGGAATACGCGCTGTTTCCCTGGCTGACCGTCTCCGAGAACATTGCTTACGGACTGCGGCGCAAGGGTGCAAGTGCCGCCGAAATTGCGCAGACGGTCGAGCGCTACATCGATCTGATTCATCTGAAGGGATTCGAGCGACGCTATCCGCGCGAGCTGTCCGGCGGCATGCGCCAGCGGGTGGCGTTAGCGCGCACGTTTGCGACCGATCCGAAGATTCTGCTGCTCGACGAGCCGTTCGGCGCGCTCGACGCGCAGACGCGTGAGTTCATGCAAGACGAACTGCTGCGATTGTTCGATCGCTCGGGAAAGACGGCACTGCTCGTGACGCACGACATCGACGAAGCGGTCTATCTGTCCGACACGATCTACGTGATGTCGCGTCGACCGGGGCGGATCGTCAAGCGCGTGGAAGTCGATCTCGATCGCACGCTTGGCCGTGAGGCAACCATGCTCTCGCCGCGCTTCTCGCAACTGCGCAATGACGTCTGGCTATCCGTGCGCGAGCAGGTGAGGGGCGTGCCGGCCGAGGAGCAGGCATGAGCACTGCGCTCAGGCTGGGTCAACGCTATGCGCCGGCAGTCACGGGCACGTTGGCGGTGGCCGCGCTGTTCGTCGTTTGGCAGACGGCCGTCCACTGGCATTGGCTGGACAACGGGTTCGTGCCGTCGCTTGAGGACATCTGGCGTGCGGCAGCCCATCTCGTGCGGACGGGGGAGCTTCAATCCAATCTGGCCGCGACGTTGATCTCGAGCGCCTGGGGCTTGGGCGCAGGACTTCTGGTCGGCGTGCCGCTCGGTTTGCTGATGGCGACGATCCCGGCGTTTGATCGCATCGTAGCGCCAGTCGTGCGCTGTACCTACGCGTTGCCCAAGACCACACTCATCCCGTTGCTGGTGCTGTGGTTCGGGGTGGGCGGCGCGACGAACGTGATCGTGATCGCTGTCACTGCCGCATTACCGTTGATTGTCTATTCGCTGCGCGGCGCGCGCGAAGTGCCGCGCGTGTTGCTCTGGAGCGCCCGTTCGCTCGGCACGTCGCGTATGGGTTTGCTTTGGCGGGTCGTCTTGCCTGCCGCATTGCCGCAGATACTGACCGGCACACGCGTCGCACTGGGCTTCACGCTGCTGGTCGCCATCTCGTGCGAGATGATCGTCTCGAATCAGGGCATCGGAAAGCTCATCGGTCAATACGGCGATCAGGGCAGTTACGATTATCTCTTCGCGGCGCTGTTCGCGACCACGCTCGTCGCCTACGGGCTGGACGCGTTGTTGAACGGGGCCACTCGCGCATTGCTGCGCTGGCATGAAACGGCACAACGACATGGCTGACACACTCGAACTGCACGACAAGCCGGCCGCGACGCTCGCAGGCGACGGCCGTCCGCTCGCGGCTCGCCTGCTGCGTGTCGTGCAGCCGTGGCTGGCACTGATCGCCATCCTGATAGCGTGGCAAGTCGCTACCACCCACGATTGGGTTCGCGCCGTTTTCCTGCCCGCGCCGTCGGTTGTGTTTTCGACGTTGGCTCACCTCATCGCAACCGGAGAACTGGTGACGACGCTCGGCACCAGTCTGCTACGCGCGCTGGCGGGCGTGGCCCTCGCGGGTGTCGTCGGCATTCCGCTTGGCTTCGCGATGGCCGAATCCCACTTCTGTCGCTGGTTGCTTTCGCCTTACGTGGCGTTCGGTTTCCCGTTGCCCAAGATCGCGCTGATCCCCGTATTCACGGTCTGGCTGGGGATGGACAGTCTGTCGAAGATTGCCCTCGTATTCGCCACGTGCGTGTTCCCGTTCATCGTGGCGGCTGAGTCGGGCGCTTCGCTTGTGTCGCCGAAGTTGCGCTGGGCGGCGCAGTCGCTTGGCACGCGCCCTGACGCCTTGTTCCGCTACGTCATCCTGCCGGCCACGATTCCCGCGTTACTGTCGGGCGTGCGTATCGCATTGCCCATCGGTCTGATCACTGTGTTCACCGCAGAAATGGTGACCGGCGGCGGCCTCGGTGAAGCGATCGTGCAGGCACAGCGCTATTTCCAATCGGCGCAGGTGTACGCCTACGTGCTGGTGACCATGGCCGTCGGCTATCTGGCAGACGCCGGTATCGCATGGGTGCAGCGTCGCTTCGCCGCCTGGGCAGACGCCTGACTTCTCGCCGCTCTCACGGAGCTTTTGCATGTCCCAAGTCCTATCGTCTACCGGCATCAAACCCGGCTTTCTCGTCTCGACGGACTGGCTGGCCGCGCATCTGGACGCGCCCGAGCTACGCCTGTTCGATTGCAGCGCCACGATGGTCGTCGACCCGGTGGTCAAGCAACGCGTGCAACCCGAGCGCGCAGCCTTCGAGGCCGGCCATATTCCCGGTGCGCAGTTCATCGACATCGATGCACAGCTCTCGGATCACGACCATCAGTTTCACTTGATGCTGCCGCCTGCCGAGGCGTTCAAAGACGCTGTCGAGGCACTAGGCATCAGCGACGACAGCCTCGTGGTGATCTACAGCACGGGATCGATCTGGTGGGCGACGCGAATCTGGTGGATGTTGCGCATCTACGGCTTTACCAACGTGCATGTGCTGGATGGCGGTCTGGCGCGTTGGCTTGCGCAAGGGCGTGCGGTTGAACAGGGGCGCGCGGCGAGTGCCCCGAAGGGCAACTTCACCGTGGCTTCGCCGCGACCCTTCGTCGCGGCGCGCGCCGATGTCGAACAGGTCGTGGAGCAAGGCGGGCCGACACGTCTGATCAATGCGCTTCGCCCGCCGCAATACAGCGGCGAAGAACTGCCGCGCAAAGGGCGGCCCGGCCATATTCCCGGTAGCATCAACGTTCCGGCGGCCAGTTTGCTCGATACCGAAAGCGGCCGTTTCCTCGCTGACGACGAACTGCGCAAGCGATTCGCCGCAGCGGGTGTCGACGAGAAGACGCCCGTCATTGCCTACTGCGGCGGTGGCATTTCCGCCAGTCTCGTTGTGTTCGCCCTGATGAAGGTGGGACACCCGGACGTCCGCCTCTATGACGCGTCGCTCGGCGAGTGGGGCAGTGCCCCCGATTTGCCGATGCAGGTTGATGTCTGACGTACGTCCCGATGTACGTCCCAATGGACGTCCCTAAGCCCCCTAGACGCGCAATAGCTCGGCCGCATTGCCGTAGAGCACCTTGTCGATGACCGATTCGCGAAATCCCAGCGCGAGGAAGTCGTCGATGCTCTGCCCGATGGGGCGGAACGGGTAAGAAGAGCCGAACAGTAACTGGTCGGACAGAAAGCCGTTGGCCGCCTCCACATACCCTTGGCTTCCGGGCTGGAACAGGTACATATCGGGCACGACGAACACGTTGTCGTAACGGAACGCCACCCCCACGATTTGCTGCACGTTCGGCCAGTAGCCGTGATACGCCACGATCGGTAGTCGGGGGAACGCTTGCGCCACGCGAGCCAGCGGCGCCGGGTCGTTGAAGCGCAGATCGGGCGTGGTCGGGCCGCTCATGAGGAACACCGGCACGCCAAGCTGCTGCGCGAGTTCGTAGACAGGGAAGTAGATCGGATCGTCCGGGTGACGCGGCGGTTCGCCGAAGCCCGGTTCGATGTCGATGCCCGCCAGGCCCAGTTCGCCGATGGCGCGTTCGACTTCGGCTAATGCCGCGTCCCGCCCTTGCAGCGCGGGGTCGACTGCGCCGATACCGATCAGCGCCGCGTGGCCGCGCACAATCTCGTGAATGGTGTCGTTGGGCAGGTGCTGGCCCGGTGTGTGGCGGCCCACAACGACCGCATGGGTCAGACCGTGTGTGCGACCGGCGTCTCTCACTTCATCGAGAAATCCTTCGGGGGTGCGCGACCGCACGAAGTGCGCGTCGTCGCCTCGCGTCCCCACGCGACGGTTGAGCCAGCGTGCTGTGGCTTCGCCGGGGGAGCCGGGCGTCTTGCCGAAGAAGTCGTGCAAGTAAGCGGGGCGGCAGCGCAGGTCGATGACGCGCTGGGTGGCGGGGCCGGAAGACCTGAGGGCGGATGCGGACGTTTCAGTGCTCATGGTGATGGATCAGCGGTGTCAGAGAGGGGTGTGGGGTCAACGGCTGGCGCGTACATCGAAGGCGCCGCCGGTCAGCGCGCGGTCACGCAGCGTCACCGGTTGCTTGCCTGGCAGGAGCGGGAACACCAGTTCGGCGAAACGAATCGACTCTTCAAGGTGCGGGTAGCCCGACAGAACGAACGTGTCGACGCCAATGTCGACGTATTCCTTGAGCCGCGCGGCGACCTCTTCGGCATTGCCGACCAACGCGGTGCCTGCACCACCGCGCACGAGACCGACCCCCGCCCACAGATTGGGACCGACGACCAACTGGTCGCGGCGGCCGCCATGCAGCGATGCCATGCGCGCCTGTCCCACCGAGTCCATACCGGCGTAGTTGCGCTGCGCGGCAGCGATGTCGTCATCGGTCAGGTGACTGATGAGACGCTCGGCATCGGCCCACGCTTCGGCGCTGGTCTCGCGCACGATGACGTGCAACCGCACGCCGAAGCGCAGCGTGCGTCCGTGCTGTTCGGCACGGGCACGCACGTCGGCAATCTTGGCCGCCACGGCTTGCGGCGGCTCGCCCCAACTGAGGTAGGCATCCACATGCCTGGCTGCCAGTTCGTGCGCCGCCGGCGACGAGCCACCGAAATAAAGCGGGGGATACGGTTGCGTGGCAGGCTCGAAGAAGTTCTGCGCCCCCGTGACCTTCAGATGCCGGCCGTCGAAGTCGACCTTCTCGCCTTGCAACAGGCGTCGCCAGATGCTCAGGAATTCGTCGCCAGCCGCATAACGCTCGTCGTGCGCGTAGTACACGCCATCGGCAGCCAATTCGGTGGCATCGCCTCCGGGCACCACGTTCAATAGCAGGCGGCCGGCCCCCAACGCCTGATCCAGCGTAGCCGCCTGACGCGCCGATGCCGTCGGATTGCCGAGTGAGGTGCGCAGTGCCACGAGCAGCTTGATGCGCTGCGTGACCGGCACCAGACTGGCTGCCGTGACCCACGGATCGAGGCAGGAACTGCCGGTCGGGATCAGCAGCCCGTCGAACCCCAATCGCTCGGCGGTTTCGGCGATCTGACGCATGTACGCGTTGGTGGCAGGGCGGCCAAAGTCGGACTTGCCGAGGTAGCGGGTATCGCCCGAAGTGGGCAGGAACCAGAAGATGTCGGGGTTCATTGCGTTTTCCGAATGTCGTTGGCGACGAGATCGTCAGACGTCACGTCGCAAAGGGCTTTGCGTGGCAGCCCGATTTCGCCCAGGCGAATCAGACGGGCCCGTACCACGTTGCGGCTGATGCCGAGCAGGCGCGAGGCCTCGCTCTGGCTGTAGTTGCTGAATCGGAAGGCTTCGCGCAGCAGGGCGTCTTCCACGATTTGATGCAGGTTGGCGCCGCGCGTCTCGCACAGTCGGTGGATGGCCTGCCGCAGCGCCGCGGTATCCGGATCGGGCGGTGGGGCGTCACGCGCCTCGACGTGCGCGGCCGCATTGCGGGTGAAGGGTGCCTCGGGCGCTGGTGTCGGCAACCGAAGACTGGCGCCGTCGATCTGGTCGTGCTCGCATCGCAGCAACGTGCGATGGATGACATTTTCAAGTTCGCGGACATTGCCGTGCCACGGCGCCTGTATCAGCAACTGTTCGGCGTCCGGTGTCAGTTCCAGTCGCCGGTAACCCAGTCGTCGGCTGTAGGCATCGATAAAGTAGCGCGCGAGCGGCACGATGTCGCCGGGGCGCTCCTTGAGCGTGAGCACGTTCAGGCTGACGACGTTCAGACGGTAGTACAGATCTTTGCGAAAGCGCTTCTCGTGCACCAGTTGTTCGAGATCGACGGTGGCCGCCGCCAGCACACGAACGTCGATCGGAATCGGCTTGCGGCCGCCCAGACGGATTACCTCGCGCTCCTGCAACACGCGCAGCAACTTGTTTTGCACGGGCAGCGGCAGATCGTTGATTTCGTCGAGAAAAATGGTGCCGCCGTTCGCTTCCTCGAACCAACCGGGCTGAGAGCCGAAGGCGCCGGCAAACGCGCCGTTCTCGTAGCCGAACAGTTCGGCGTCGACCAACGGCTCGGAGAACGCTCCGCAACTGACAACGACGAACGGCCCGGTGCTGCGCAGGCTGCGGCTGTGAATGTGGCGTGCGATCAACTCCTTGCCAGTGCCTGTCTCGCCCGTGATGAGAATGCTGGCGTCGCTGGGCGCTACCTGCTCGACCTCGGACAGCAATTCCCGTGATCTCGGATCGACGAAGATCCAGTCGGCGGCGCTGCCGGAGTCGTCGTTGCCACCGGGCCAAGCGGGCTGCGGCCATACAGGTAGGGTTGCCATGCGCGAGTCACCTCAGGAGTAGAAGGACGGCGCGGGCGCCCGGCCATTGAGCACCCAGTGGCCGATGTCCTGGAGCTTGTAGTCCACCGGATCATGCAGCGTCTGCACACGCAGATTGCGCCAGTAGCGATCGAGTCGCAGCGCGCCGTGCGTGGCGCGAGCGCCCGTCGTCTCGAACAGGCGGCTTGCCACGTCCAGCCCGGTACGCGAGGCCGCTACCTTGGCGGTGGCCACGGCAATCGCTACGCGTCCTCGTGCGTCGGTGTCGAGTGCCTCGCCTCGCAGCCAGGCGTCGTCGAACAGCGTCGCCGCTTGTTGAGCCAGCAGACGCACGCTTTCCAGACCGACGTGGAACTCGCCGTAGTGGGCCAGCGTGTAGGGATCGTCGCTGGCACGCTCGACATCGGCGCGGAACCAGGGGCGTGCCTCATGCAAGGTGTAGTGCCGCGCCTCGGACAACGCCCCCTCGGCAAGCCCGAGGAACATATGGATGAACACCAGTTGCGCCAGCAGGGGACGCAGCGAGGAGCGGGGCGTCGACAGCGGGCCGGGGTCCAGCAGCAATTCGGACGCCTCAACGCGCACGCGTTCGAACAACGCGCTGCCGCTGTCGGTCTGGCGTTGGCCAAAACAGTTCCAGTCGCTGTTGATCGTGATACCTGCCCGCGAAGTTGGCACCGCGGCGATCAGCAGCTTGCCGCCAATCTCGTCCTTGCCGGACGCAATGAGCATCTCTGAATCCAGCGCGCCCGAGCAGAAGCTCTTCTTTCCCGAGAACTCGAACCAGTCACCGATGCGGCGCACCGTCGTGCGTTCGTCGAGCGGATTGAGCGCGTTGCCCCAGAACCAGTGCTTCTTCGCGGTCTGCTCGACCCACGGTTCCCACTGTGCCGGGAGCGAGAACAACTGCACCGTCGCGAGCAACAGGTGATGAAAGCCGTAGACATGGGCGATGGAGCTATCGGCCTGCGCGAAGATGCGCACGGTATCCAGCGTCTCGCGCCAGCGCGCACCCTGACCGCCGTAGTCCGTCGGGATGGAGAGCGAGAGCAGGCCGCTGCGGCGCAAGGCATCGCGCTCGGCTTTGGGGGTTCCCCCTTCGGCGTCGCGGGCTACGGCGGTTTCGGCAAACTGATGCGCCAAGGCTTGGGCGCGCTGCGCAGCGTCGCTCAAGGGGGAGAAGAAGGTATCTGGCATCGACGGTCAGGATTGAGATGAAGTGCGGCGTCTGACGAATCAGGCGCTCTGCGGGACATGACGAAAGTTCGCGGCGGCGTGATGCTCGGGCAGGCGGTCGCCGCGTCCGAAGAGGCGTTGGCGCAGGGTCTGCGTTCCGTGGGGTTCGGGGGTTTCGTACTGCGTCCGGTAGCGGCCACGGTTTTGCAACTCGGGCACGACGAGGTCGGCAAAGTCTTCCCAGGTCTCGGGCACGACAATGCGCGTCAGGTTGAAGCCGTCGATTTCGCCCACGTCGACCCAGCGTTCCAGTTCATCGGCCACTTGCGCGGCGTCTCCCACAATCGTGTGATAGCGGCTGCCCAAGGCGAACTGTTCCATCAACTTGCGACGTGTCGTCCAACCTTGTTGCTGCGCGGTCTGGGTTGCTGACTGGATGGCATTGCCGTTACCGAACTGGATGGGGTCGTCCAGTCCGTATTTGGCGAAGTCCACGCCGGTGCTCGCGGCGAAGTGCGCCAGCCCGCTTTCCGGGCTCGCATGCGCGAGGTACTCGGCGTGCTTCTCGCGCGCCTCGGCCTGTGTGCGACCGGGCACCACGGCCACGCCAGCGTAGATCTTGATGTCGTCGGGGCGGCGACCGGCATCGAGCGCTGCCTGACGCAGCTTGCGCGACGCCGCGCGCGCGGCTTCCGGCGTGCTCGCACCAATGAAGACACCCTCGGCATGACGTCCCGCGAAGCGAAGACCGCGCGACGACGTGCCCGCCTGGAACAGCACCGGCGTGCGTTGGGGCGAGGGTGCACTCATGTGAATGGCGTTGGCGCGGTAGAACGGCCCGTCGTGTACGACGGGACGCACCTTGTCCGGCAAGGTATGAATGCGACGCGCCTTGTCGGCCACGACGGCGCCATCGTCCCAACTGCCTTCCCAGAGCTTGTAGGCGAGTTCGAGAAAATCTTCAGCGCGGTCGTATCGGCTGTCGTGCTCGGCCAGCCCGTCCTGCCCCAGCCCGCGTGCGCCGCTGTCTACGTAACCGGTGACAATGTTCCAGCCGATGCGACCGTTGGTGAGCTGATCCAGTGTGGATACGTCGCGGGCAAACGTGTAGGGAGTGTGCGCACCGACCATGGCCGTGAGGCCAAAGCCGAGGTGCTTCGTGACGGCCGCCATGGCGGACACGATCAGCCACGGATTGTTCACGGGAAGCTGGATGCTTTCACGCAGCGTGAGATCCACGCCGCCTTGATAGACGTCGTAGTAACCGACGACGTCGGCGATGAAGATGCCGTCGAACAGGCCGCGCTCCAGTACCTGCGCGATATGCGTCCAGTATTGCAGCGTGTTGTATTGGGTGGACCGGTCGCGCGGATGCGTCCACAACCCGTGGTGGATGTGCCCTACGCAGTTCATGTTGAACGCGTTGACGTGGATGTGCCGTTTGGCTTGTGTCATGGTGTGTTCTCGACGTCAGATTGCCCCGTGACGCGGCGGACGCACACCGTTGAGCACGTAGTTGCCCACGGCGTGATACTTCCAGCGCACCGGGTCGTGCAATGTGTGAGTGCGCGCGTTGCGCCAGAAACGATCGAGCCCGTGTTCGGCCTGCGTGGCGCTCGTGCCGGCCAGTTCGAACAGCTTGGTGCTGGCGAGCAGACTCGCGCTGGTGCTCAAGGCTTTCGCCTGTGCCACGGCAACGGAGGCGGCGGCCACACTGTCCTCGTTCGGCGTGCGCTGTGCGGCGTCGACCGAAAGCGCGGCGCGTGCGATCAGGGCGTCGGCGGCGCGCAGTCGCACGTGCACGTTGCCGATCTGCTCGAGCAGCAGAGGGTCTTGTGCCGCACTTTGCACACCGGAGTCGATCCACGGCCGGGCGTGGTCGCGCACGAACGGCAGCGTGGCCTGCAACGCGCCGTGGCCGATACCGGCATCGAGTGCTGCGTGGATGATCTGGGCAAACGGGCCGATGGTGGTCGGGCGCTCGAACGATGCGGTGAACGGCACCACCCATTCCGGTTCGACGTGAACATGCTCGAACTGCACCGACCCGCTTCCCGTGACACGTTGGCCGAACCCATCCCAGTCATCGGTGATGGTCACGCCCGGCGCGGTACGCGGCACGAACACGAGGTAAGCGCGCTCGCCGGTCTCCTCGGTCGCTACGGCCAGCGTAGGTATCCAGTGCGCATAGATGGCGCCGGTGCAATAGAATTTCGCCCCCTGAATGAACCAGCCACTCGGCTCTCGCAGCAACTGCGTGCGACGTTTGAAATCGCGGTGGCCGGTCTCGGCCAGCGCATTACCCAGCCGCTCGCCGCGCAATACCCGGTCGTAGAAGAACGTCTTCTGCGCATGCGTGCCACCCACACGCAGCACTTCCAGTGAGTAATAGTGATTCTGCGGAATGTGTCCGAAGTTGCCGTCTGCGGCGGCGATCACGCTCACGGCCTGGGTCAGGGTGCCGGTGGAGACGCCTGCGCCGCCGAACTCCTTCGGAACGGTGATGCCCCACAGGCCGCTCTGGCTGAACTGCTCCACCTCGCGCCATGGCAGGCGGTGCTCACTATCGCGCTGCCGGGCGCCCGCGGCGATGCTGTGCGCGAACGCCTGCGCGACTTCCAGTGCCTGTGCCTCGGTGCGAATCACGGGCACGGGCTGCTGCGGGGCGGGAGCCGGCGCCGGACGATTGCCCGTGGCCGGGCGCTCCAATGTCGATGCGTGTGTCATACGGATTCCGGGAGGACGATCAGTTCCACTGATGGCGCTTGGGCAGCGCGCCGTTGAGGACGTAGTTGCCCAACAGGTGGTATTTCCAGCGCACCGGGTCATGCAGCGTGTGAACACGCGCATTACGCCAATGGCGGTCAAGGTTGTACTTGGCGCGACTCGCGGAAGATCCCGCCAGCGCGAACAGATGCTCGCTGGCGCGCAGCGCGGCCTCGGTCGTCAGAATCTTGGCTTCCGCGACCGCCACCGACGCGCGGGCACTGACCTGTTCGTCAATCGGCCCGCGTGCCAGCGCGTCCAGCAGCCGGGCCGCTTCGAGCAGCACCGCGTGCGCGGCATCCACATCGATCTGCAACTCACCGATCTCATGGATGATGTAAGGGTCGTCGGTGGCGTTGGCCACGCCCGAATCCGTCCATGGCCGGCTCTTCTCGCGCACGAAGGCCAGGGCGTCGTGAAGCGCGCCTTGGGCGATGCCGGCGTCGATCGCGGCCTGAATCAATTGCGAGACGGGGCCGGAGAGTGTGGGCACCGTCTCGAAGCGCCAGACGGGCACCACATCATCCTCGCCAACAATGACGCGGTCGAAGACCACGCCGCCGCTGGCCGTGGTGCGTTGGCCGAAGGCATCCCAATCGTCGAAGATGGTGACGCCTGGGGCGTCCCGTCGCGCCCACACCTGCACCGCGCGCCCTTGTTCGTCCACGGCGCGGAACGGTATCCAATGCGAAAAGGCAGATCCCGTCGAGTAGAAGCGTGTGCCGCTCACGCGCAGTGTGCCGTCGGCGTCGCGCGTCAATTGGGCGGTCGGGACATACAGGTGCGCCGCCTTCGATTTACGCTCGGGCCCGGCGTTGCCCAACCGGTGCCCGGCCAGCACGTCGGCAAACCAGCGCTGCTTTTGCGCTTCGCTGCCCATGTCGTTGAGGTTCTGCACCACAGCGAAGTGGTTCTGCGGAATCTGTCCAAGTGAGGGGTCGACGGCGCAGACCGTGACGAACAACTGCGCGAGCGTCTCGTAAGACGCCCCCAACCCGCCGTATGCCTCGGGAATGGTGATCGCCCATAGTCCGCTGGCGGTGAAACGTTCGATCTCGTCCCACGGCAGGCGACGCTCTCGGTCGCGCTCTGCGGCGTCGGCGCGAAATGTCTCGGCCAAGGTCTGCGCGACCTGTAACGCTTCCTCCTCGCTGGCGATGCGGGGCGGATGGCTGGGCGGCAACGGCAGGCGCTCCAGTACGCGGCGATGTAAGTCTTCCTGTGCCGATGGCGGCGCTTGCGTTACCTGCCCGACGGGCAAGGCGTCACGCTCGGCGTTCCGGGTTGTCATTGCGTGCCTCATGGCGGAATCAAAAGGGAAAAACAGGCCGGTTGTCGCGGTTGGCGGCTCGGCCCTGAGATGTGTAGTGCGGATGCACAGTGCTCGTCAGCGGCTGCGCAACCAATGTGCGTAGCGGTCGCCGGCAGCCTGCACAACTGTCACGAGAAGAATCAGCACCGCGATCACGATCAACATGACCTGGGTGTCGAAGCGCTGGTAGCCGTATCGGATTGCCAGGTCGCCGAGGCCCCCGGCGCCCACTGCGCCGGCCATCGCCGATGCGCTGATCAGCGCGACGAGCGTGATGGTGAAACCGCCGATCACGCCCGGCAGTGCCTCGGGCAGGTAGACGTGGCGCACGATGTCCCACTTCTTGCAGCCCATGGCCTGCGCCGCCTCGATCAGACCGGGATCGACTTCGCGCAGACTGACTTCCACGATGCGCGCGAAGAACGGTGTGGCACTCACGGCCAAGGGCACGATCGCTGCCCACACGCCGATGGTCGTTCCGGCGATCACGCGGGTGAAAGGGATCAGCGCGACCAGCAACACGATGAAGGGCGTGGCGCGAAAGCCGTTGATGACCCCGCCGACCACACGGTTGACGCGTGGCCAGGCGAGAAAGCCGCCCGGTGCCGTCACGATCAGCAGCACGGCGAGCGGAATGCCGGCAGCAAACGCGATGGCGCCGGACACGCCGACCATCATCAACGTGTCCACCAGTGCGGTCCAGTAGCGATCAATGGAGATGGACAGATTCAGTGACATATCCCAGTACCTTGATGTCATGCGCAATGGCGTTGGGCCCTTGCGTCAATGTTGGCCAATCCGGATCGGTCTCCCCATCCTTGAGCGCGATCAGCAACTGCCCCTGCGCATGTCCCTGAATGCGATCGACGCCGCCATGCAGCAGGCGGACGTTGCCGCGCAGTGCGTGGGCGATACGAGGGAAGTCGGGCTCCAGCCCGTCTGCACCGCGATAGGTCAGTTGAATGACCTGCGAGTGTGGCTGCGCGGGGCGTTCGGACAGCAGCGACTGCTGCAGATCGTCGGGCACCCCATGTTGCAGCGGTGCGAGCAGTGCGCGTGTCGCGGGATGCCGGGGCGCGCCGAACACCTGCCAGACTTCGCCCAATTCGGCGATGCGTCCTTGCTCGAGCACCAGCACCTGATCGGCGATCTCACGAATCACGCTCATCTCGTGCGTGATGAGAATGACGGTGATGCCGAGCTTGCGATTGATGTCGCGCAGCAGGCGAAGGATGGCTTGCGTCGTCTCGGGGTCGAGCGCGGATGTGGCCTCGTCGCACAGCAGAATCTCCGGCCCGGTCGCGAGCGCCCGGGCGATGCCCACGCGCTGCTTCTGCCCCCCCGAGAGACGGCCGGGATAGGTGCTGGCTTTATCCGACAGTCCGACGAGGGCCAGCAGTTCGTGCACCCGGGCTTCGATCTGCTTTCTCGGCACGCCTGCCACTTGCAGGGGGAGTGCGACGTTGTCGAACACCGTCTTTGCCGAGAGCAGGTTGAAGTGCTGGAAGATCATGCCGATGCGCCGGCGGAGCTGAACCAGTTGCGTGTCGTCGAGGGTGGCGATGTCGATGCCATCGACAAGCACCTGACCCCCCGTCGGGCGCTCCAGCCGGTTGATCGTGCGCAACAGGCTGGACTTGCCCGCGCCGCTGCGTCCAATGATGCCGAAGATGCTGCCCGGCGCAATCTCCAGACAGATCGCGTCGAGTGCCGGCACCGCGCCCGCAGAAGACAGATACGTCTTGGTCACGTCACGGAACGCCACGGCGCCTTTCTCGACGCGCCCGGACGTGGCCGTGGACATTGGCGTTTGCGACGGCTTGCTGGTCGTCTCGTGAACGACCTCGTCCGTCAGCGTCTGCCTGGCGACAGCGGTCACTCCCATACCGATGCTCCTTTGGTGGCGGCTCGCGTCACTGTTTGATCCAGGCAAGCGAGTAGAGGCGCTTGTCGTTGTTGAACGCTTGGTTGACGGCCGACTTCACGGCTTCGGAGCTCTGATAGATACGGATGAACTTCTGCACCACCGGGTCCTGCGTGCGGTTGGCCTTGACGACGAACTGGATGGCAAAGCGCGCGTCTTCGATGCCCGAATACGCCAGCCCGCTGGACGGATCGAACGCCTTGGCCGCGACGATGAAGTGCGGATAGCCTTGAGCGATATCTACGTCACCGGTGATACGCACCAGTTGCGGCCCTTCGACTTCGACGAAGCGAAGCTTCTTCGGGTTGTCGACGATGTCGTTGATCGTGCCGAGGAAGCCGACATTGCTCTTGAGCTTGATGAGGCCCACCTTTTGCAGCAGGAGCAGGCCGCGTCCCTGATTGACCGGGTCGTTGGCAATGCCGACAGTGCCGCGCTCGGGCACGTCTGCGATCGTCTTGTGCTTGAGCGAGTACAGGCCGACGTTTGCAAGAATGCCGGTGCCTGCGCTGGCGAGCTTGAAGCCATTCTTCTGGACGGCGTTGTCGAGGAAAGGCTGGTGCTGGAAGTAGTTGATGTCCAGATCGCCCGAATTCACGGCGATGTTCGGGGTCGTCCAGTCGGTGAATTCGACGACATCCACGTCGATACCCTGACGTTTGGCTTCCTTGGCGGCCACGGCAATCGAGTCGCCATACGCGCCCGGTACAACGCCGATGCGCAGCTTGTCGGCGGCGTGGGCGTTAAGCATGGCGAACGCGGCCAAAGGGGCGATGAAGAGGCGGGAAAACTTCATGAATAGCTCCGGAACAAGTAGCGTGTGGAAGAGGAGAAGTACCGAAAAGCGCGTTTATTTTTTTAACCAGGCAAGGCTGTAGAGTCGTTTGTCGCCGACGTAGAGTTCATTGATCTTGGCCAGTACGGCAGGGGATTCCTGATAGATCTTGATGAACTGCCGGATACGCGGATCGTTGACGTTATCGGCGCGTGCCACGAACACGATGGCGTACCGCGCGTCGTCCACCGTGGAGTACTGCAATCCGCTCGTTGCGATATCGGGGCGTCCGGCGGCGACGAAGCGTGCCGGGTAGCCCTGTGCGAGGTCGACGTCATCGAGCGCCCGTACCAGTTGCGGGCCTTCGATCTCTTTGAAGTCAAGCTTCTTCGGGTTGCTGACGATGTCGGAGAGCGTGGCCTTGCTGCCGATGCCTGGCCTGAGCTTGATGAGGCCGGCCTGTGCGAGGAGTTGCAGGCCACGGCCCTGATTGACCGGATCGTTGGCGAGGGCGACGCTCGCGCCGTTCTTCAAGTCCGACAGGCGTTTGATTCGGGACGAGAACAAGCCGATGTTGGGCAGCACGCCCACGCCTGCCGTGGCGAACTTGTAGCCGCGCTCGCGGATCTCGTTTTCCAGAAAGGCGGTGTGTTGAAAATAGTTGAGGTCGAGATCACCGGCAGACAGCGCTACGTTGGGCGTAGTCCAGTCCGTGATTTCGACGATCCGTACGTCGAGGCCCTGCTTCTTCGCTTCCTGTGCGGCAATGGCGAGCGAGTCGCCGAGCATGCCGGGGTTGGTGCCGATTCTCAGCGGCTGAGCGTTGGCCGTGGCCATCGACGAAAGCACCGAGGACAGCGCGAAGAGAATCGAAAGCGAAAAGCCCCGCAGCGAATTTTTGTTCATGACCCGATCTAGAGGTTGTCCCCATCAACGGCATAAGGAGAGTTCCTCAAAATCTGGATCACCTGTGCCCCGAGACGGTATTAAAACCTTGGGGCAGCGTGGCTACTACCAA
>JARLJF010000122.1 GCA_031291335.1 Pandoraea sp.
CAATGGCACCGATCAACCCGAGATCAATTCTGATCCGGAGGCGGGGAAAGCGGCAGCGGCGGTGAGAAGGACGCGCGCTTACGCGGCAAGTTTTCAATCATTTCCGTTCCGCCGGTTCTGGTCGCCGAGTCCCCTCGTCGCAATTCGTCGGCCATGCGCCGGGTGCCTCGTTCGCTTGCCCCGGCAGTCTCCGGAGAAGGCGACGCCGCCACTGATAGCGCGGCAGAAGACGCATCGCTTTCGTCCTCTTCCAGAATGACCTGGTCGGCCACGCGGTAGTGATGCGACATGCGGTCCAGTCTGAACGCTGCCGGCAGCGCATCGACGTTGGCGGCAGGGTCGCTCCCTTGCCGAACAAACTCGCGTGACCGCTCCGGCTCGGGGGTGGAATGCAAGGAGGCCTCGTCGTCGACAGAAGGTTCGCGTTGATACGAATCATCGCTGTGCAGCGAGGCCCGCCGTTTTACCGACGTCAGACTCTCGCTCAGGTCTGCTGATGTCAGGAGGCTGGCCGTCTCGTAAAGATCGTTTCCAACGAGCGCCGGGGTAATCGAATGGTTGCGGGCCCTTATCTCCCGGTTGCCTGCCATCTGAGCGAGGATATCGCTGGCGTTTTTCGCAGCGACCTCCATTTCACGTATCCGGTTGAAAAAGAACGAGGCGCCGTCGCCGCCCATGAAGTCGTTTGACTTTGCGTCGTTGAGAATGACCGTGTTTTCGTGACGGCCGAAACCGCGCAAGCGCAGCGTGTCCAGCGTGACCGGTGTTCCCGGCGCAAGACCGATCAGCATGGCCAGATTTGCCGCTTCTCGCCGCGCCCTTTGTGCCGGCGCGGTCAGCCTCGATCGGGATTTTGCTGGCTTGAGCACACACTTGCCCGCGCGAATCGCAAACCGTAAAGGTACGCCGGCGCCATTGTTGGCGCGCTCTTTTTCGGCTTCCCGTGTCATGTCGTTGAGTAGGAACAGATCACGTCGGTCGTACTTGAGTTGCATGAGCGTGTTGTCCAGCGATCTCGCAGTGAGGCCGTGCAATGTGTCGCGAAGCTTGACAATGCTGTCGCGGATCGCATTGGTTCGTCGAATACGCTGAGTTCGCGCGACGCCTTCAATTTCGGCCGTCCGGCACGATGCCGATTGACTCAGTGTGTCGACAGCTTGCGCTTGCGCCCAGTAGTTCTGCATGTCGTACGAGCGAAGACACGGCGCGTCGTGGAGGTTCTCCCCCCGGCTAGCGCGTAGTAGCACGTTGTGACGGGCGTCTTCCGCCGCTCGATCGGCATTGGCACTCGCGAGGAATGGATCGCGCCACGATTCGAGTTGCTCACGGATGTCGCCGGACGATACGGTCAGATGCTGAGCCGCTTGAATGTGGCTGTCGGCGACCTTCAGCCACGCACCGAACGTGACCCGACAAGTGCCGTCGATGGGGGCTCGGTGGCGCTCAGGGCACGTGCGCCATGCACGTCCGGGTGGTTTGGACGTTCTTGGCGCTGCCAACCCAAGCCGTAAGAAATCGCTGCCGAAGCTGTCATTGTCTTCGGTGGATTTCGGCTGAAAGCTGAGTGTCACGACAGGTGCGGACGCCTGCGCGGAAAATAGCCGTGCCAATCCCATAGAAGAAACCTCCTTGTTCCCGGTTACCCGACCGAATGGTCGTTGAGCAAAAAGAGACTAGAGGTCATTGCCCTGAAGCGATGTCGATTATGTGTGGGGCGGCTTCGTTTTGTGGAACACGTGGATGGCATCGGCCCGCAAAAAGTTGATCGACCCGCTAGACCAGATGACGTCCCGGGCGACGTGGTGATGGGGGCCGTGCAGGTATGCAGACTTGGCAGTCACCCACGCATAGTAAATATTTTAATTATCTGCAAGCCTTTCCAATCAAGATGTTGCGCGATTTACGCAATAATCTCTTGCTTTGCCATGTAGGGAACTTGTCAGTAGAATGGCCGCGTTAAATGCGCTACGCGAGGTGAATGGCCTGTCAGGTTTTCTTCACGCATGGCGAGCCACCGCTTGACTGTCATGCGTGATTCGTCCCGTCCCCCACAAAAACGGAGAACTCCATGTCACAGGACAAGGAACCGCGCCGGCGCTTTCTGCGCCAGGTGCTGGCAATCGTGCCTGCCACGACACTTGCCACTGGTGCGACGCTTACGCAGTCCGCCTGTAGCAGCGACAAGTCCGCTGCTCCCGCCGCTTCGACCACTCCCTACGAACCCAAGTACTTCACTGCCGACGAATGGCGTTTCGTGAATGCTGCCGTCGACCGTTTGATTCCCGCCGACGATCTCGGCCCGGGCGCGTTGCAAGCCGATGTGCCGCAGTTCATCGACCGTCAGATGGAAACGCCCTTCGGGCACGGCAAGCTTTGGTATATGCAGGGGCCGTTCCACCCCGATCAGCCGCCCGAGATGGGCTACCAGTTGAGCCTTGTGCCGCGCGACATCTATCGTCACGGCATTGCGGCGTGCGACGCGTACTGCAAGAAGCAGTACAACAAGGCCTTTGCCGACCTCGATCACGCCACGCAGGAAACCGTGCTCGGCGATCTGGAGCACGCGAAGGTCGAATTCGATAGCGTGCCCGCGCGCACGTTCTTCTCTTATTTGCTGGCCAACACGAAGGAAGGCTTCCTTTCGGATCCTATCCACGGCGGCAACAAGGGCATGGTCGGCTGGAAGCTGGTGGGTTTTCCCGGTGCGCGCGCCGACTTCGCGGACTGGGTGGATCAGCCCAACGTCAAGTACCCGTATGGGCCCGTGTCGATTTCCGGAAAACGGGGCTAAGGGGACAACGTTATGGCAATCAAGAAAGATAAGGTCGATGCCGTCATCGTGGGCTTCGGCTGGACCGGGGCTATCCTCGGCCAGGAACTCACCGATGCAGGACTCAACGTGGTGGCGCTCGAGCGCGGCGGCATGCGCGACACGCCGACCGACGCCCAGTATCCCAAGGTCATCGACGAACTCGAATATTCCGTGCGCGGCAAGCTCTTTCAGGAACTGGCGCGCGAGACCGTCACGATTCGTCACACGCCGGACGATCTCGCCGTGCCTTACCGTCAGAACGGCTCGTTCCTGCTGGGTAACGGTGTGGGCGGTGCAGGGTTTCACTGGAACGGGATGCACTACCGGGTCCTGCCAGAAGAGCTGAAGCTGCGCAGCCACTACGAAGAGCGCTATGGCAAGAAATTCATCCCCGACGGGATGACGATTCAGGACTTCGGCGTGAGCTACGAAGAACTGGAGCCGCACTTCGATTTCGCGGAGAAAGTGTTCGGCACGTCGGGCAAGGCCGGGAATCTGAACGGCAAGATCGTGCCGGGCGGCAATCCGCGCGAGGGCGCCCGGTCCAGCGAATTCCCCACGCCGCCGCTGCAGAACACCTACGGCGCGACGCTGTTTGAGAAGGCCGCTCGCGAAGTCGGCTTCAATCCGTATCCGGCACCTGCCGCGAACACCTCCGAGCCCTATACGAATCCGTATGGCGTGCGTCTCGGGCCGTGCAACTTCTGCGGCTTCTGCGAGAACTACGGCTGCTACATGTATTCGAAGGCGTCGCCGCAGACGACCATCCTGCCGGTGTTGCTCAAGAAGACCAATTTCGAGCTGCGCACGAACGCGTATGTCGTCAAGGTCAACCTCGACAGCGATGGCAAGAAGGCCACCGGTGTCACGTACATCGACGCACAAGGTCGCGAAGTCGAGCAGCCTGCCGACCTCGTCATCATGGCCGCGTACCAGATGCACAACGTGCGCTTGCTGCTGCTCTCGGGCATTGGCAAACCCTACGATCCGAAGACGGGCGAAGGCGTCGTCGGCAAGAATTACGCCTATCAGATGAACGGCGCCGTGAACGTGTTGCTGCCCAAGGGCACCCAACTGAATCCGTTCATCGGTACGGGCGCAGGCGGCGTGTCGATGGACGACCTGAATGGCGATCAGTTCGACCATGGCCCGCTGGGTTTCATCGGCGGGGCAAGTATTCGTCACATTCGCTATGGCGGCCGTCCGATCAAGATGACCCCGACCGTGCCGGGCACGCCGTCGTGGGGCAGCAAGTGGAAGGAGGGCATTTCCGACGCGTATCAGCGCTACATGACCATCGGCATTTCCGGGTCGGTCATGTCGTATCGCGACGCATGCCTCGATCTCGACCCGACGTACAAGGATGCCTACGGCGTGCCGCTGCTGCGCATGACGTTCGACTGGCATGACAACGAATACGCCATGCTGGGCTATATGGGGGATCGGATGGAGGAGGTGGGGCGTGCGATGAATCCGGAGAAGGTGTTCCGCGCGATTCGCAAGAAGGGCACCCATTACGACACCCGCATCTACCAGAGTACGCACACGACCGGGGGCGCCATCATGGGCACGAACCCGTCGAATAGCGTGGTCAACAAGTACCTGCAGAGCTGGGACGTGTCCAACGTGTTCGTGATGGGGGCCTCGGCGTTCCCGCAGAACATGGGTTACAACCCCACGGGCGTGGTGGCGGCGCTGGCGTACTGGTCCGCGAAGGCGATTCGCGAACAGTACCTCAAGAACGCCGGCCCGCTGGTGCAAGCCTGAGGAGCGCAACCATGATCCGCAAAACGATGATGAAACGCTCCGTTGGTGTACTCACGGCCGGTGCTCTGGCGCTCGTGGCCGTTGCCGTGTGGGCGCAGAATGCGACGGCGCCCTCCGGGGCGGCCGTCTCGCCTGTGCCGACGCCTGCGGTGCCCGCCGTGACATTGGCGCCCAGCACTCAGGCGGGCACCCAGACGCCTGCTGCCAACGATCCGCAGGCGCAACTCGTGAAGCAGGGCGAGTACCTCGCACGCGCAGCCGACTGTGCTGCGTGTCACACGGCGCCCAAGGGCAAACCGTTCGCGGGCGGTCTGCCGATTGCTTCGCCCATCGGCACGATCTACTCGACAAACATCACGCCGGACAAGGACACCGGTATCGGCAGCTACAGCCTCGAGGACTTCGATAAAGCGGTGCGTCACGGTATCGCGAAGAATGGCTCGACGCTTTACCCGGCCATGCCATATACGTCGTACGCGAAGGTGCGTCCGGCGGATGTGAAGGCGTTGTATGCCTACTTCATGAACGGTGTACAGCCGGTCGCGCAGGCCAACAAGGCGACCGATATTCCGTGGCCGATGTCGATGCGCTGGCCGCTGTCGTTCTGGCGCAAGATGTTCGCACCGGCGGTCGCGGCCGACGCGGCGTCGACCGACAACGATCCGATCTCGCGCGGACGTTATCTCGTCGAAGGGCTGGGCCATTGCAGCGCATGTCACACGCCGCGCGGCGTTGCCCTGCAGGAGAAGGCGTTGACGGACGACAGCACCGCGTTCCTCTCGGGCGGTGTGGTCGATAACTTCCTCGCGAAGAACCTGCGTGGCGATGTCACCGACGGTCTGGGCAACTGGAGCGAAGGCGATATTACGGCGTTTCTGAAAGGCGGACGCAACGATCATTCCGCAGCCTTCGGCGGCATGTCGGACGTGGTGCAGCACAGCACGCAGTACATGAACGACGACGATCTCACCGCTGTCGCCAAGTACCTGAAAACGCTGAAGCCGGTCGATCCGAACGCGAAGGCGCTCGCGTACGACGAAACCGTGGCCAAGGCGTTGCGTGCAGGCTCCGACAAGAGCAATGGGGCGCTCACGTTCCTCGACAACTGTGCCGCATGTCACCGCAGCACGGGCAACGGCTACACGCAGACGTTCCCGACGCTTGCGCTCAGCTCGACGGTGAACTCGGCAGATCCGACGTCGCTCATCCACATCGTGTTGCGCGGCGGGGAAATGCCGTGGACGAAGGCGGCGCCGACGCATTACGCGATGCCGGGCTTCGACGATCGTCTGACCGATCAGGATGTGGCCGATGTGCTGACGTTCGTGCGTTCGAGCTGGGGCAACAAGGCACCGGCAGTCACGACTGCTCAGGTGGCCAAGGTGCGCAAGGACGTTGGCGCGGCACCGCAGCCGCAGCGGTAAGCGTATAGGGCGGGGGACTCGCGGTCGATGCCTGTCGGCACGAGCGCCTCGCCTGTGGTGAAATGAAGCCCCGCCGGGCAGTTCCGCTGGCGGGGCTTTTTGATGTTCGCGATTCGTTCGATTCGTTGGCGCGAACGGTATGGATGCAGGGAGGCAGTGGTGCCATTCATTCTTCTGGCGCTCGTCGTACTGGCGGGCATTGTGTACGGCGCGGTGCGGTTATACGCGGCGGTGGCGCTCCGGTTCGGCACGCTCGCGGCCGTGGCAACGATTGCCGTGTGCGTGTTGATCGTCGTGTGGCTCGTGGTGGACGCGGTGCGTCGCTATCGCGCGGTGCACGGCGTGCGTCGCGACGGCAAGCGGCTGGTGAGTGTCTTGGGCGAGTGGGGCGAACTCACACTCGACGCCGATCGCAAGATGGGGACGATGCGCGTCGATGGTCACGAGACGCGGTTCGTGTTTTCGGATGTGTCGTCGGCGCATCCGGTCAGCGAGGGCGGACGTTGGTGGCTCGTGCTCGAACTCGCCCACAACGCGCAGGCGAATTGGCGCGTGCCGATGTCCGGTCGCTCGCTGGCGCAACGCTGGACGAAAATCTTCCGTCTGGCGAACGCGCATCGTCTGTAGCTCAGATGGTCAGGTATTCAGGCGCTCAGGCACTGGCGGGCATCGGTTGCCGCATGGGCGGCACCACGCTTTCATCGTTGATCGGGAAGTGCAGGGCTGCCGCCACCGCGCCCAGGATTGCCGTCACGGCCCAGATGAGATTGTACGAACCCGTGACGTCGAGCACGTAACCGCCGAGCCAGGCGCCGAGAAACGAGCCGACCTGATGGCTCATGAAGCACACGCCGAAGAGTGTCCCCAGATGCTGCGTACCGAATACCTTCGCTACGAGCCCGCTGGTGAGGGGCACGGTGCCCAGCCAAGTCAGCCCCATGATAGCGGCGAAGATCACCACGCTCGTGTCGGACTTTGGCAGCAGGAAGAAGAGGGCGATGGCCGCGCCGCGAATCAGGTACAGCCAGCCGAGTACATGGTGCTGACGATACCGTCCGCCCAGCCAGCCGCACGCCCAGCTCCCGACCATATTGAACAGGCCGATCAGTGCGAGCGCGGTCGCGCCCAAGCCGATGGGCATGTGACACATCAGTAGATAGCCGGGCAGGTGTGTGGCGATGAACGCCAATTGGAAGCCGCAGGTAAAGAAGCCGAGCGAGAGCAACTGAAAACCGCGATGGGTGCGTGCCTGACGGAGGACCTCACGTAGCGAGACGTGCTCACCGTCAGTGCTGGCCGCCGATGTGCTCGTTGCACTGGCGCTCCCCGCTGTGGCCGGCTTGCCACGCCGATGCAATGTCATGAGCAGACCGAGCGGGGCGGCGCAGCAAAGAATGATCGCGAGGACGAATAGCGATGTGGATACGCCGTACGTCTGACGCAAGCCTTGTGCGATGGGGACCAGCGCGACCTGTCCGAGCGAGCCGCCAGCGCTCACGAGGCCCATCGCCATCGAGCGTTTCTCCGGCGTGACAGCGCGACTGATGGCCGGCAGTACCACGCCGAACGTCGTGCAACTGATCCCGAGTCCGACCAGCACGCCCAGCCCAATGACGAGCCACAAGCCGGACGGCGCCAGTGCTGCCATGGCCAATCCCGCCGCGAACGCAAACGCGCCGAAGGCGACAACCGGGGCCGGGCCATGACGGTCTGCCATCGCCCCGGCAAACGGCTGGGTGAATCCCCACACGAGGTTATGGAGTGCGATAGCGAAGGCCACGAGCGTGACGGGCACGCCACGGTCATACGAAAATGGATTGATGAACAGGCCGAACGTCTGACGGGTGCCCATCGCAGCACTCAACACGAGTGCACCGGCAACGATGATCAGGGTGATGCGGTTTTGCAGTGAAGGCGATGCGGAAGTCATGGATTTTTGCATTGTGGTGAGTCCTCCTCACCGTAGTCTCGCAACGAAATCCATGTCTGGCAAAGGAGTTGTGCGTTGCGGTAGGTGAATTTTATTCATCTGAGGTGGCGGCCTGCTCGATCACCCAGTCGCGGAACGCCACGCACTCGGGGTGCGGTTCGATGTCGTCTGCGCAGATCAGCCAGTAGGCACCCTGCGCTGGCGTTGTGATGTCGTGCGCGGGGACGAGGGCGCCGTTCGCTAGATATTCGTCGACCAGTGGGCGACGTCCGATCACGACGCCGAGGCCGGTCATTGCCGCCTCGAAGGCCAATTGAATGCTGTCGAAACCCAGCCCACCCTGCGCGTCGAAGTCATCGATTCCGGCGCCTTCGATCCAGCCTTGCCAGTCTTCGCTGGCGCTGCCGACGTGAATGCGTGTGACGGCGCGTAGATCGACCATGCCGTTGGCGTCGGCATGGCTCGCATGATAGGCGGGACTGCACACCGGGACGAATCGTTCTCCGAACAGCCGATGCCAGGTGTCGCCCGCGACCGGTGCACGCGACAGGCGGATCGCGAAGTCGAAGCCGTCGGTCGGGAAGCCGACCTGACGGCGCGACGTGTCGACCGTGATATCGACGTTAGGCATGCGTTGCAAAAACGTGTGAAGACGTGGCAGGAGCCATCGCGAGGCGAGGGTCGGCGCGCAGGTGATGGCGATGGCACGCGAGGCATCCGGCGTGGGCAGGCGTCGTGTGCCGGTGAGCAGCAGCGAGAACGCCTCGGTCACGTAGGCCAGATAGTCGACGCCTTCCGGGGTGAGCGAGAGGCCTTGCGGCGAGCGGGTGAACAGGGCGACGCCCAGTGTCTGCTCCAGCCCGACAATGCCGTGGCTGACGGCGCTCGGCGTGAGATGCAGTTCGGCGGCGGCGCGTTTGAAGCTCTGATGGCGACCGGCAGCTTCGAACAGGCGCAGGGCGGACAGCGGTGGCAGGCGGGGCGGCATCGGTGAGGTGTCGAGCGGGTCGTGAGCGGGTAGCAAACGCGCCGGTATCGATGGCTTCGTTCGGATGGCGTCGATTTTCGCACGATGCCGGGCGTTGCGTGGGCGTCGCACGTCAATCGATGTGGCTGACGTGGGGAGTTGGCGATCGAGGGATGCAACTGTCATGGTTGATGACCGGTACAGGCCTGCCCGGAATTGGCGAACTGTACCGGGATTCGGCGGGAGGGCATGCCTATCCTGTGGCTCCGCGAGTTCCTGGGCGACTACAGAAGGTAGTGCCGGCGCGGGTGTTTCAGACTAACGACTATGACGACCGAACAACTGCTGGCCTTCTGCGCCTTCGCCGTGATTACGCTGGTGACCCCGGGGCCGAACAACATGATGATCCTCGCTTCGGGGCTGAACTACGGCTTCGTGCGTACGTTGCCGCATCTGGCGGGCATTGCGGTTGGCTTTGCCTTGATGGTGTTCTTGACGGGCACCGGGCTGCACTCGGTCTTCGTGCGTTTCCCGGTGATTCACACGGTGTTGAAGTACGTGGGGGCGGCTTATCTGCTGTGGCTTGCGTGGCATCTTGCACGATCGGGACCGATGGACGACGAACGTCGTGGACGCGAGCGCCCCATGGGATTTCTTGGCGCGGCAGCGTTTCAGTGGGTCAATCCGAAGGCGTGGGTGATGGCCGTGGGCGCGATCAGCACGTACCTGCCCAACGCGTCGCATTTGCCCGATGTGATGGTGCTTGCGGTGATCTATGGGGTGCTAGGGGCACCGTGCATTGGCCTGTGGGCGGGGTTCGGTGTCGCGATGCGACGCGTGCTCACCGACGCGCGCTCGGTGCGCATCTTCAACGGTTTCGCAGCCGCATTGCTGGTGGCGTCACTTTATCCGATTCTGATCGACTAATGCAGCGTGGCGTTTGGTGTTGGCAGGGTGGGGTAGCGCTGGGGCGGCGGGGTAGAAAATTCCATCGTTATACTGACGGTTATTGCCAATCCCTCCCTTCTAATATGAGGTATCGCCATGCCCCGCATGCTCGTCAGGACGCTGCCTTGTCTCTTCGCCGCCGCAACGCTTGCTTTATCTCCGCTATCGTCATTGGCTTGCACCCGCGTGGTGTATCTGGGGGCTAATGACGACGTCATCACGGCACGTTCGATGGACTGGAAAGTCGACGTCGCCACGAATCTTTATGTGTTGCCACGCGGTATCGCCCGCTCAGGGGAGGCGGGGCCGAACTCCATTCACTGGACGGCCAAGTACGGTAGCGTGGTCGCCACGGGGTACGACGTATCGACGACCGACGGCGTCAATGAGAAGGGTCTGTCAGCGCAGTTGCTGTGGCTGGTGGAGTCGCAATATCCGAAGTTCGACAACGGCGCGAAGCCGGGGCTGACGATTGCCGCCTGGGCGCAATACGTGCTGGACAACTTTGCGACGGTCGGTGAAGCCGTGGCGGCGCTGGAGAAAGTGCCGTTCACGATCGTGACGGACAACGTGCCGGGGGAGAACCGGCTTGCGACGCTGCACCTGTCGATGTCGGACAAGTCGGGCGATAGCGCCATCGTCGAATACATCAATGGCCGGCAGGTGATTCATCACGGCCGCCAGTATCAGGTGATGACGAATTCGCCGACATTCGACGAGCAACTCGCAATGAGCACGTACTGGAAGCAGATTGGGGGCACGACGTTCCTGCCGGGGACGAACCGCTCATCGGATCGCTTTGCGCGGGCGTCGTTCTACGTCAATGCGATTCCGAAGAGTGAAGATCCGGTCGAGGCGTTGGCGAGTGTGTTCGGGGTCATTCGCAATGCGTCGGTGCCTTACGGGATCACGACGCCGGGTGAGCCGAACATCTCATCGACGCGCTGGCGCACGGTCGTGGATCACAAGCGCATGCTTTATTTCTTCGAATCGGCGCTCACGCCAAACACCTTCTGGGTGGATCTGAACCGGGTGGATTTCGCGGCAGGAGCGCCAGTGAAGCGGCTGGATCTCGGCAAGGACCAGCGCAATACGTTCAGTGGCGAGGTGTCGGCCAATTTCAAAGCGGCGCCGCCGTTTCCGTTTCTTGGGTTGAATAGCGGAAAGGGGCGCTGAAAAAGAAAAACGGGCCAGAAGGCCCGTTTCTCTTTCAGGATGGTGGTGGAGCCGG
>JARLJF010000123.1 GCA_031291335.1 Pandoraea sp.
CATCGAAAATCCCAGCGAGATGGGCCGCTTTATCGACGGCGCCATTCTCGTCACGCGCACGACCGACCCCGACTGGGTGCCCATCATGCGGCGCGCCTCTGCCATCGTCACCGACCACGGCAGGCGCACCTCGCACGCGGCGATCGTGAGTCGTGAGCTGGGCTTGCCGGCCATCGTGGGGGCGGCCAGGGCGACTCATCTGCTGCACAACGAGCAGGAAGTGACCGTCTGCTGCGCGGAAGGTCGCGAGGGTTTTGTCTACGAAGGTATTGCCGACTACGAAGTCGAGGACATCGACTTTGACAGTATTCCCACGACCCGCACCAAGGTCATGCTGAACCTGGCCAACCCGGCGGCGGCCTTTCGCTGGTGGCGCCTTCCAGCTGACGGCGTCGGGCTCGCGCGAGGCCTCGGACGGATCGCGGCGGTTCAGTACCCGCATCCCGTGGTCGTCCGCATGAGCGACTTCAAGACCAACGAATACGCGAATCTGATTGGCGGGGCCGAATTCGAGCCGAAGGAAGAGAATTCCATGCTCGGATTCCGCGGCGCGTCGCGCTACTACTCGCCGCGCTACCGGGAAGGCTTTGCGCTCGAATGCCGGGCCATTCGCCGCTTGCGTGAAGAGATGGGCTTCAGGAACGTCGTCGTCATGATCCCGTTCTGCCGCTCGGCCAAAGAAGCCGACCGCGTGCTCGAAGTAATGGCCGAGAACGGCATCAGGCGCGGCGAGGCCGGGCTCGAGGTCTATGTCATGTGCGAGATCCCGTCGAACGTGATTCTGGCGAAGGCCTTCGCACAGCGCTTCGACGGCTTTTCAATCGGCAGCAACGACCTGACACAGTTGACCCTCGGCGTGGATCGCGACTCAGCAGAGCTTGCGGAACTGTTCGACGAACAGGACGAAGCCGTTCGCTGGATGATCCAGAACGTGATCACCCAGGCGCACCGGGTCGGCGCCGATGTCGGCTTGTGCGGACAGGCGCCGAGCGATCAACCCGAGTTTGCCGGCTTCCTGGTGGAATGCGGCATCGATTCGATGTCGGTGAGTCCCGACAGTTTCATCGCGGTGAAGCGCCGCGTTGCGACCGCCGAAGAGACCGTACTTTCCGATCTCGCTGAATAGACAGGCCCGTTTCACCGCAGGCTCCACAACAGGATCGATCATGGCAGACATTGTGACGGTAACGCTGAATCCCGCGGTAGACGTGGCGACGTCTGTCGAACAGATCATCGACACACGCAAGCTCAGATGCAGTGCCGCTCAGCGGGACCCCGGCGGTGGCGGGATCAACGTGGCACGCGTGGTGCATCGGCTGGGGGGCGATAGCGCCGCACTCTATCTCCACGGAGGCGCAACCGGTCAGGAGCTGCAGCAACTGATCGATGCGGAACATCTGGCCGGCCTCGGCATTGAGATCACCGGCGAAACACGCGAAAATTTTTCGGTTCAGGAGACGTCGACCGGGCGCGAGTACCGCTTCGTGATGCCGGGTCCCACCGTCGCGGAAAGCGACGTGCAACGATGCATCGACCAGATCAATGCATTGGGGGCGCCGCCGCGCTATCTGGTGATGAGCGGCAGCTTGCCCCCCGGCGCGCCGGTCGATACTTATGCGCGCATCGCGCGCGCGACTTGCGCGCCCGGCACACGTGTTGTTCTCGACACGTCGGGCCCCGCGCTTGCCGCCGCACTCGAAGCAGGCGTGTGGCTCGTCAAGCCGAGCCTGAATGAGTTGCGCGGCCTGACGGGGCAACCACTCGTCAACGAGGTTGAATGGCTCGCCGCAGCAGAGGAATTGGTCCGCGACGGGCGCGCACAGATCGTGGCCCTGACGCTCGGCGAGCAAGGCGCAGTGCTGGTGACCGCCGAGCGTTTTTTGCGGGCAACGGGGCTCTCCGTACAGGTGTCCAGCTCCATAGGGGCGGGCGACAGCTTTGTGGCTGCAATGGTCTGGGCGCTCAACCGCAATGCCAGTCTCGATGAGGCTTTTCACTACGGCGTAGCCGCAGCATCGGCAACACTGCTGACTGCCGGCACAGCGCTTTGCAAGCAGGCCGATGTCGAGCGGCTCTATCGTGAAGTGTCGAGCCGCTGAGATGGCCGTTCGCTTCTGCACAAACCGGCGGCATCTCCAATCATCCGCTGGTCACATTAGAGTAGCGGTCGATTCCAGAGCGTTCGCTCGCGTGTAAAAGACGCGTGCTTGACCGGTATCAATATATTTAGCGTGAGCTGCGCGACCCTATAACCTATGCATCGCGCAGGGTTGCGGGATGCGTTGCCCAGGAGAGAGAGATGAAGTCAGATGAGGCGCTCAAGCATGACATCGAACAGGAGTTGCTGTGGGATTCCGCCATCGATGCCCGCAATATCAACGTGACCGTTCATGGTCGTGTCGTGACACTCGAAGGTTCCGTGTCGAGCTATCCCCAGAAACTCGCCGTGCAGAAAGCCGCCCAGCGTGTGGCTGACAGCCGCGCGGTGGTGCTGGAACTCGTCGTGCGGCCGCCCTCGCCTTCGAAGCACACGGATGAAGAGCTGGCCGCAGCGGTCATGTCCACTTTGAAATGGCAGGAAGGCGTGCCGGAGAACGCAATACAGGTAGTCGTGGACCACGGCTGCGTCACGCTCAGCGGAGAAGTCAACCACGGCTATCAACGCCAGACGGCCGAAACGGTAGTGAGCCGCATGCGCGATGTGGTTGGCCTTTCCAATCAGATCACCGTGCGCGGCGCTGAGGTTGCCACCGATATCCGCACGCAGATAGGCCACGCGCTGGCGCGGCGGGCACAGCGCGAGTCGGCGCGCGTCAACGTGAATGTGCACGATGGTGTCGTCAGGTTGACCGGAACCGTCGATTCGTTGGCGGAAAAGCGTGCAGCGTGCGGCGTGGCGTGGGCAGCGAAAGGCGTGCGGTGGGTGGTGGACGAGTTGAGCGTCGCATGACGCGCTGTTCTGTAGTGATCGGGCAGCCAAGGCGCCCACCGATTCGGGACGCATTGATGTAACAGCTCTGCTCGCGCGCTTTCCGGCGCAGCACAAGGCGATCGGGCGTTGGTTCGCCGCCTGCGAAGCCGCGCGGCATTCGGCCTTTGCGATGTTCGCAATGCGCGGCATGCCGCATTGGCTCGCTTGGGGAATGCGCCTGATTCACGGCGACGAAGTCGAACGTTGGGCGCAATGCACGCTTGCCAGCGCCTTGGCCGAAGTGCCCGACGCGCAATTGCGTGCGGTGCTCGGGGCCCGCTGGGCCGACTACGGTGCGCCGCCCGATAGCGCGCCGATGCTCGAGCATGCGCTCGTCACCGGTTCGTACAACGCCGGTGCATATTATCCGGCCGGTGGTCCGGGACGCTTTGCGCAGACGCTCGTGCCGGTCATTGAAGCGGCCGGCGGTGCGCTGCAGCTGGGCGCCACGGCGGATCACATCGTTGTGACCGGCGGCCGTGCGGTCGGTGTGGCGTTTAGCCAAGGCGGCGCGCGCCGGACGGAGTTTGCGAGTCACGTCATATCGGCGATGGGAATCGCCAACACCGTCGCCTGCCTCGACGCCGCCACAGCACCGGCGTGGCAGGATACGCTGCGCGGCTTGCGCCCGGGTCTTGCGCACCTGGCGCTGTACATCGGCCTCGACGGCGATATCGCTGCGGCGGGCGCATCCGGCGCCAATGTATGGATCTACGAAAGCGCGGAGATTGGCCGGCTGTGGCGCAACGTGGAAGAAGATGATCCACCCGGGCTGTTCGTGTCGTTCCCCTCAATGAAAGACCGGGCGTGCAAGGGCAAGCCGACCGCCGAGGTGATCGCATTGTGCGATGCACGAGCTTTCGCCCCTTGGCTGGATACGCAAGAAGGGAGACGTTCCGCGCAGTACCTCGAACTCAAGGGACGAATCGAAAAACGACTGCTGGCGCGATTCTGCGCGCACTTCCCTGCCCTCGCGCCTCTGATTCGCTTCCGCGAACTGTCGACGCCCTTGACGCAGCAACGCTACTTGCGCGCGGCAGGTGGCGCCATGTATGGGCTTGAGATGACGGCAACCCGTTTGACGAGCGCCGCATTGCGCGTGCGCACGCCCGTCCACGGCTTGCTGCTTGCTGGACAGGACGTGACAGGGCCCGGCATCGCAGGGGCATTCATGGGCGGCCTGATGGCCGCGGCGGCTATCGAACCGGCGTTGCTCAAGCGCTTCGCCAGCTAGGCCAATCGCGGCACGGCCAGGCAAGATCATCCGCTACTGCTGCGCGCTAGGCCCTGAGTCCGTCATTCAGTCTGCCCCGCTCGATTCCTGATCCACGTCAATCCTCCGGTTGACTCCACGCCGATACTGAGGGCACTTCACCCCTGCCGGAAAATCCTATGGCCCAGTCGATGAAAGCTGCTGTCGTCCACGCGTTTGGAGAACCACTTCGCATCGAGGAAGTGCCCGTGGACCGATCCAGAAGGCGTGGCCGCAGAATCTCAGTGCGGTCACGCCGCGATCAGCTTACCTCGCTCACTTCTTCAGCAACGCAAGCATGGTTTGCTCGAGGGACACGAGCCTGGCATTCGTCAGCTCCGCATGGAGCTTTATCGCCCGAATCAGAAACTGGACGTTTGCCTCCTCGCTTTTCGAGGTGAGGTCATCAAATTCTGAAAATATTTTGCTAACGGCATCGGCATTCATGGTCGTTCCTTGCAAGGTTGGCAGAGGGCTTACGAATCAATTCAACTCCCGTTCGAGGAGTATTCAATCTGGCGCTGCCCCAATGGCTTCAGGGCAAACGCAAGCGCCTCAACG
>JARLJF010000124.1 GCA_031291335.1 Pandoraea sp.
ACCGCTTACCGCTTACGTGTCGCCGCTGTCAGTTGGCGACGTTCTCGGGCTTGAGTTCGACAATGGCGTCCAGCGCTGCTTTGACGTCCATCGCGTACTTCGCCAATGCCTTTTGCTCTTCCGTCTTCGGCTCGAAGGACGGCACGCTGACCGGGTGATTGCTTTCGTCGACAGCGACGAACACCATCAGGCAGTCGGTCGTCTGGCGCAGTTCTCCCCACTTCGGATCGCCCGCGTGCACCGACACGTGAATGTGCATGCTGGTGCGCCCCGTCGCCACGATGCGTGCGCGAAGTTCTACCAGATTCCCCACCAGAATCGGACGGCGAAAGCGAATGTTGCCGACGCTGACGGTCACGCAATAGCGGCCCGACCACGTGGCAGCGCAGGCGTAGGCAACTTCGTCGATCCATTTCATCAGCGAGCCCCCGTGCACCTTGCCGCCGAAATTGACGGCGGCCGGCTCGGCCAGAAAGCGGAAAGTGACTTCGGAGCGCTCGCTCTGATTCTGCGGGGTATTCATGATGTTTGTTTTTGCGGGCTGATGGTTCTTTCCCGACAGCCGTACGGTCTTTCGAGTGCGGGTCGGAGAAAGCGCAATGATACTGCGATTGCGTAAGGTGTGCCGCAGCCCGATTTGGCTGGCCCATTTACCTCGATTCACCGTGTTTTGGTGGATATAACCGCCCCTTGCGCGACTCGCGCAGCGCAAGAACGTACAAGCGTCAAACGGTCGTTTTTCGATATTCTGCCAACCCGGTGGATCAAGCAGAATCAAGCAGGAGTTTTTGTGTCTGGAATGTCTTCTTCGACTGCATCGTCAGCGCAGTCGTACGTCAAACTCGAAGTGGCGCGCGGCATGCGCGCTTCGTTGCCAGTGATGTTGGGCTTCGTACCGTTCGCGTTGGTGCTGGGTGCGCAGGCCACACAAAAGGGTATGCCCGCGTTTCTCGTCCCGCTCATGACCGGGCTTAATTTCGCCGGCGGGTCCGAGTTCACTGCGGTGCGTCTGTGGACCTCGCCACCGCATCTCGCGCTGATCGTCGCCATGTCGTGTCTGGTCAATGCGCGTCACATTCTGATGGGCGCGGCATTGGCGCCGCTCATGCGGCATGTACCGTTGCGTCGCGCCCTTGCTTCGCTGTTTCTGATGTGTGACGAAAGCTGGGCGATGGCTCTGGCCGACGTGAAGTCGCGCGGCGTCGATCGGATCAGTCTGCCGTACTACCTCGGCGTGGCGGTGAATCTCTGGCTGACGTGGATTGCCTTTACGGCGTTGGGTGCCGTGCTCGGGCCGGTGCTTGGCGACATCGAACAATATGGCTTCGACATGGCCTTCACCGCTGTTTTCCTCGTGTTGCTCAAGGGGATGTGGCGTGGCTGGCGCAAGAGTCTGCCGTGGCTCGTCAGTCTCGTTGCCGCCGCGTCGACCTATCTCTATGTGCCGGGCGCGTGGTATGTCGCGGCGGGGGCGTGTGCCGGGTTGCTGGCGGCCGTTCTGATGGAGCCGCGCGATGCCTGATGCCACTATCCTCCTGCCGTTGGCCACCGTCGCGCTGATGGCGCTAACGACCTACGCCACGCGCATCGTCGGCTTTCTCGTGCTGCGCGACCGAACACTCAGCCCGCGCATGCGCTCGGTGATGGAGAGCCTGCCGGGCTGCGTGCTGATCTCGGTGATCGCGCCGTCGTTCGTCGCCGACCGGCCGGCCGATTTGATCGCGCTGGCCGTCACGCTGCTTGTCGCCATGCGTTTTTCGCTGCTGCCGACGGTGATCCTCAGCATCGCCGCCACCGGGGCGCTGCGCTATTTTGTCGGCTAAGTCGCATCGTCTCGCGGTGCTCCCCTGATAAAAAAACCCCGCTAACATCAGCGGGGTTCAAGAAGTGCCCGGTAGTACAGAGCAGGGCCGGGCACTCGGGGGGAAGACTTGACTTCAGTGGGCGCCAGCCGCGGCGTCTCCGCCACCGCCACCCTTCATCGGGCGCGTGATCCACACCATCGCGATCATCAGCACGAACAGCAGCGCCGAGATCCAGAAAATATCGTTGGCACCGAGCATTGCCGACTGCTGCGTGACCAGCCGGTCGATGTAGCCGTGCGCCTGCGGCGTTGTCATGCCGAGTTGATTGAGGCTCTCCACCGAGGCGTTGAACGTCGGGTCGTACGGCGTCAGATGCTCCGTCAACTGCGCATGGTGCAGCGTGATCCGGTTGTCCCACACTGTCGTCGCAATCGATGTGCCGACCGCGCCGCAAGTAATCCGCACGAAGTTGGACAGGCCTGCCGCTGCCGGAATGCGATTCGCTGGCAATCCCGACAGAATGATGGCCGTGAGCGGGATGAAGAACATCGACATCGGCACGCCCTGCAAGAACGTCGGGATCATCAGCGTGCGCATATCAACGAGCGTGTTGAAGTGCGAGCGCATCAGGAATACCAGCGCAAACAGCAGGAACGAGACGGTCACGACCCAGCGTGCATCGAGCTTGGGCAGCGTCTTGCCGATGATCGGCGACAAAATGATGGCGAACAGACCCACCGGCGCCATCACCAGACCGGCCTCCGTGGCCGTATAGCCGAGGTAGATCTGTAACCACTGCGGCAGGATCACCAGATTCCCGAAGAACAGCCCGTAGCCGACGGAAATGGCCACCACGCCGCCGGTGAAGTTGACCCGCTTGAACAGCGTCAGGTCGACCACCGGATGCTTCTCGGTAATCTCCCAGATGACGAAGAAGCAGAACGACACCAGTGCCACGAGGGCGAGCACGACAATGGTCGACGAATTGAACCAGTCGAGTTCCTTGCCCTTGTCGAGCATCACCTGCAGCGAGCCTACCCACAGCACGAGCAAAGCCAGCCCGACGGTATCGATCGGTTTTCGCTGTGTTGGGGTCTCACGCTTGGCGTAGATCAACCACGTCACATACGCGGCGGCAATACCGACCGGAATGTTGATATAGAAAATCCACGGCCAACGGTAGTTATCGGAGATCCAGCCACCGAGAATCGGGCCCATCACCGGTGCAACGAGCGTTGTCATGCCCCATAGCGCCAGGGCCATCGAACTCTTCGCGGGTGGATAGCTCGAGAGCAGCAGCGATTGCGAGAGCGGGATCATCGGACCGGCCACGGCGCCTTGCAGCACCCGGGCCGCGAGCAGGATCTCGAGGGTGGGTGCCATGCCGCACAGCCACGAGGCCAGCACGAACAGCAGGATCGATGTGATGAACAGTCGCACCGCGCCGAAGCGTTCGGTCAGCCAGCCTGTCAGCGGCACCGAAATGGCGTTGGCGACAGCGAACGACGTGATCACCCACGTGCCCTGGCTCGACGAGACACCAAGGTCGCCGGAAATGGCGGGAATCGATACGTTGGCAATCGAGGTGTCGAGCACGTTCATGAACGTGGCGAGCGACAACGCGATGGTGCCGAGTACCAACTGCCCCCCCGACAGGGGGGCAGGAGCGTTTTGAGTTGCCATGAGATGTCAAAGGGGGTGGGGGGCACCCCCCTCCGCTTTACAGGGGACGTGCGCGAGCCGGCTGATTGCGCGTGTCGCTGGCGCCACCTGCGCCAGAGGCGCCGGCACCCGCGTTTTCGGTAATGATCTTGGCGACGATGTCGTCGGCATCGTGGCCGACCTTGTCGTACACGTCGGTCGAGTAGGCCGGCAGCGTCGGCGCTGTACCCAGCTCCTTGCCGTCCGTGTTGCGTACGTTGACCTTGACCTGCATCGACAGACCGACACGCAGCGGATGCTCTTGCAACTGCTTTGCATCGAGTGCGATACGCACCGGCAGACGTTGCACGACCTTGATCCAGTTACCCGTGGCGTTCTGCGCCGGCAGCAGCGAGAAGGCGCTGCCCGTACCTGCGGAGAACCCTGCGACCGTGCCCTTGTATTCGACGGCTGAACCGTACACGTCGGCAGTGAGCGTCACCGGCTGACCCACACGCATGTGCGCGATCTGCACTTCCTTGAAGTTGGCGTCGACCCAGACTTCGTTGAGCGGCACCAGGGCCATGAGCGGGGCACCCGTCGCCACGCGCTGGCCGACCTGCACCGAGCGCTTGGCCACGTAGCCATCGACCGGCGCCGGAATCGACGTGCGGGCGTAGTCCAGATACGCCGCGCGCACCTGTGCGGCGGCCTGCTGCACGTTCGGATGGGTGGTCACCGAAGTCTTGTCGGTCAGCGCTTTGTTCGACACCAACTGTGCACGTGCCTGTTCGAGGCCGGCTTGTGCCGACTTCACGGCGTCCTGAGCATGGGCCAGTTCTTCGCGCGACACGGCGCCTGTTGCGATCGCCATTTCACGGCGCTTCACGTCGGCCTGTGCCTTCGCGAGTTCCGATTCGCGCATGGCCACGGTGGCGGCATAGGCGTCGTTATTGACGAAATACGTGCGCACCTGACGCACGGTCTGCGCCAGATTCGCTTCGGATTTCAGCAGGGCCACGCGTGCGTCGGTCTGGTCGAGCGTGACCAGCGGCTGGCCAGCCTTGACCAACTGCGTGTCGTCGGCCTTCACGCCGGTGACGGTGCCCGACACCTGCGGGGTGATCTGCACCACGTTGCCCGCGACGTACGCGTCGTCGGTGTCTTCGTAATAGCGCGCATACAGCGCGTAGTAGGCGCCGTAGCCGATGGCCGCAATGGCGATCACGGCCGTCAGCGTCAGCATCATGCGACGGCGCTTGCCATTGTTCTGGGCCGGTTGGGCCGGCTGGGCAGGCGCTTGTTGTTGATTCTCGCTCATCATTCGCTCCGTACTAATCTCTCAATGTGCTTTGACGTTGTCTTGTCTGTTATGTGTGACGTGCAGTGGCCGGTCAGTGCGTCTGTGTGGCGTCGCCTTCGGTCTTTGCCGGGCGTTCCTGGCCTACGACGAGGCCTGACGCCTGCGCATCGAAGCCACCGCCCAACGCCTTGATCAGACCAATCTGCTGGTCACGTCGTGCGCTGTCGATATTCACGCGCGCCTGTTCCTGCGCGAGCAGCGACGATTCGGCGGTGAGCACCGTCAACTGCGGCGTGAGGCCGGCTTTGTAGCGGTCGACGGCCAGATCGTAGGCGCGCTGCGCGGCGTCCTGTGCCACGCGTTGCGACACCATCTGCTTGTCGGCTGAACGGATCGACGACATGCGGTCGGCGATATCGCCGAGTGCATTGTTGAGCGTCGAGTCGTAGTTCGCCACCGCGCTTTCATAGGCGGCGTACTGGCCCTTCAGGTTCGCGCGCAGACGGCCGCCGTCGAAGATCGGCAGAGAAATCACGGGGCCGGCCTGAATGTTCTGGCTGGTCGGGTCGATCAGCTTGCCCAGCCCGAAGGTGGAGAAGCCGAACGCGGCGTTGAGGTTCACGTCCGGATAGAAACGTGCCTTCGCGACATCCACGCCCTTGAGCTGCGATTCCACGCCCCACCGTGCCGAGACGATGTCGGGGCGACGGCCGAGCAGTGCGAGCGGCAGGTTGTCGGGCAGGGCGGGGGTGGCCAATTGCGCGAGCTTCGGCGGCGAAATTTCCAGGCCACGGTCCGGGCCCTTGCCGAGCAACACACCGAGTTGATGGCGCGTGAGCAGGATCTGACCGTCGAGTTGTGCGAGTTGCGTCTGAATGTCGGCGCTGTTGCTGTCGGCCTGCTTCTGCTCGACTTGCGTGTCGAGACCGGCACGCACGCGATCGGCGGTGAGCTTGCCGAGATTCTGGCGCTGTTTGCCGATGCGCTCGAGCACGTCATGCAGCGCATATTGCTGGGCGAGCTGGTTATACGAGCGCGCCACGGCCGTGGCCAGCGAGAGCCGCACTTGCTGATCTTCGGCCTCTTCGGCACGTTCGGCCGACGTGGCTTGCGCACGTGCCGAGCGGTTTTTGCCCCACAGGTCGAGTTCCCACGACAACGAGGCCGTCAGGTCGCCCTGCGTGAACCATGTGCCGCCGTAGCCCGGCGGGTAGATGGTGTTTTGCGTGAACTGGGTGCGATAAACGTCGCCCGAGAATCCGACCGACGGCAGCAGCGCAGCAGCAGCCCCTTCGGTCTGAGCCTGCGCCGCCTTCAGGCGGGCGGCCGCCATGGCCAGATCCGGATTGCCTGCGAGGGCTTCGTCGATCAGAGAGACGAGTTGCGGATCGCCAAAGCGTTGTGCCCAGTCGGTGCCCGGCCATTGGCCGCCCTCGGAGGGCAGGCTGCGCTGGGTCTGATACTGATCGGGCGAACTGATCTGCTTGTCGCTGTGGATGCCGGCGAAGTTCGCACAACCGGCAAAGCCCAGCGTTACAGCCGCCAGACAGAGGGCGGAAATCGCTGAGCGGGCCCGCAGACGCGGGAGGAACGGTGAGGCCGCTTTCATCGCAAAACCTTTACGAGTGAAGTCTTGTACTGACAATAATCGGGAATCGGGCACTGACGAGGGCATGAAATAGTGGACTCGTCATGCTTTTCTGGGGCAGATCGGGACGTTTTCGCCGTCACCCCGACTCGCCGTTGGCGATCACTCGCCGTAACAGGCTCTTCAGAAAGCCCACTTCCTCCACGCTGAAACCGCGCATCAGATGGTCGGCGGCACGCACGAAAATATCGGGCATCCGGTCGGCCATCGCATAGCCGGCTTCGGTCGCGCTCAGGTTCACCGTGCGGCGATCCATCTTGCTGCGCTCACGCACCAGCAAACCGTGCGCTTCGAGCCGGTCGAGCAAACGGGTGACCGCGCTCGCGTCGATGCAGTAATCACGCGCCAGATCGGCGGCGGTCTTGCTCTTGCCAGTGGCTACCTTATAGAGCATGGTCGCCTGCGTGCTCGTCAAACCGTATTGCGACGTTTCCTTCGTCAATTCGGCCATGATCAACTGACGCACGCGGGCGACGAGATAACCGAGGGAATCATCGATGTCGTACGCGTTGCGGGGAGGATCACTCTGGGGCGCGTCCGGCTGCGACGTTGGCGTCGTAGCGGAGAGGGTGACGGGCGGTTCGCTCATTTTCGTGTTGCTGCAATGGTTGACTAGTCATGATTATAGCGTCCACTTAATAAAATTCAAGGCCATGCAATAGTTGACTAGGCAAATATTTGAATAAAAATTAGATCATTTGCTCTAAATTGGTGCGCGACGGCAAGAGAGCGGGGAGTGAGACCGAGGAAAATTTCGTGACGATGGCGAATCAAAGCCGTACGCCGTTGTTGCATTGCAGAAAGGCCATGACGTGAGACATGCGCAAGTGGTAGAATCGCGGATTCTCCAAAGGCTTTTTCGAGCACCTCTTTCATGACCCGCGCTCTCCGTAATATCGCCATCATCGCGCACGTCGACCACGGCAAAACCACGCTCGTCGACCAATTGCTGCGCCAGTCGGGCACTTTCCGCGAAAACCAGCAAGTTGCTGAACGCGTGATGGACTCGAACGACATTGAAAAAGAGCGCGGCATCACGATCCTCGCCAAAAACTGCGCCGTCGAATACGAAGGCACCCACATCAACATCGTCGATACCCCGGGACACGCGGACTTCGGCGGTGAAGTGGAGCGTGTGCTTTCGATGGTCGACAGCGTGCTGCTGCTGGTCGACGCCGTCGAAGGCCCGATGCCGCAAACGCGCTTTGTGACCCGCAAGGCCCTCGGCCTCGGTCTGAAGCCGATCGTCGTGGTGAACAAGATCGACCGTCCGGGCGCACGTCCGGATTGGGTGATCAACCAGACGTTCGATCTGATGGACAAGCTCGGCGCTACCGACGAGCAGCTCGATTTCCCGGTCGTCTACGCTTCGGCCCTGAACGGTTTCGCCAGCCTCGATTCGGATGTACGCGAAGGCACCATGCGCCCGCTGTTCGACGCGATTCTCGAACACGTGCCGGTCCGCGAAGCCGATGTTGACGCGCCGCTGCAACTGCAGATCAGCTCGCTCGACTACTCGACGTTCGTCGGCCGTATCGGTATTGGCCGTATCACGCGTGGCCGCATCAAGCCGGGTCAGCAAGTGGTGATGCGCTTCGGTCCGGAAGGGGAAGTGCTCAAGCGCAAGATCAATCAGGTGCTGACGTTCGAAGGCCTGGAGCGCGTGATGTCGCCCGAAGGCGCGCAAGCCGGCGACATCGTGCTGATCAACGGTATTGAAGACGTGGGCATCGGCGCAACGATTTGCGACGTGGACACGCCGGAAGCCCTGCCGCTGCTGACCGTGGACGAGCCGACGCTGACCATGAACTTCTGCGTGAACACGTCGCCGCTCGCCGGCCGTGAAGGCAAGTTCGTGACGAGCCGCCAGATCCGCGATCGCCTGCACAAGGAACTGAATCACAACGTCGCGCTGCGCGTGAAAGACACGGCCGAAGACTCCGTCTTCGAAGTGTCTGGCCGTGGCGAACTGCACCTGACGATTCTCATCGAGAACATGCGTCGCGAAGGCTATGAACTGGCCGTGTCGCGTCCGCGCGTGGTGCTCAAGGAAATCGACGGCGTGAAGCATGAGCCGTACGAAATGCTGACCATCGACCTGGAAGACGATCACCAGGGCGCGGTCATGGAAGAAATCGGCCGCCGCAAGGGCGAAATGCTGGACATGGTGTCGGACGGCCGCGGTCGTACGCGCCTCGAATACCGCATTCCGGCTCGTGGCCTGATCGGCTTCCAGGGCGATTTCCTGTCGATGACCCGTGGTACGGGCCTGATGAGCCACATTTTCGACGCCTACGCGCCGCTCAAGGACGGTACGCTGGGTGAACGTCGCAATGGCGTGCTGATCTCGCAGGACGACGGCGCTGCCGTGGCCTACGCGCTGTGGAAGCTGCAGGATCGTGGCCGTATGTTCGTGTCGCCGGGCGACGCCCTGTACGAAGGTATGATCATCGGTATCCACAGTCGTGATAACGACCTCGTGGTCAACCCGATCAAGGGCAAGCAACTCACGAACGTGCGTGCGTCGGGTACCGACGAAGCCGTGCGTCTGGTGCCGCCGATCGCAATGAGCCTCGAATACGCTGTCGAGTTCATCGACGACGACGAGCTGGTCGAAGTCACGCCGCAGACGATCCGTCTGCGCAAGCGCTACCTCAAGGAACACGAGCGTAAGCGCGCTTCGCGCGAAGAGAAGTAAAGCCGGCGATGGCGCGGCGTAGCGGATGAAGGTCTGCTGCGCATCGACGCCAGTCTGTTGGAAAGAAAGCCGGTGCCTCGCACCGGCTTTTTTGTTTCTGTTGTGGTTTCCGAAGTGCGGCGCACTGGTGCCCGCATGCTGTCGATAGCCCCCGAGAGGACCGTGTTGCAAGCGCGTCCGTTCCGTTGACATTTCCGAAGCACTCGCCAGACATGACCGAATTTGTTCGAACCGAAATCCGTGGCCGCATCGGCTTTATTACCCTCGCTCGCCCGAAGGCACTCAACGCGCTCTCCCACGACATGATTCGTGCCATGGCGCTGGCGCTCGAGACTTGGCGTGACGATCCCAAGGTGCTGGGTGTTGTTTTGCAAGGCGAGGGTGAGAAAGGGCTGTGCGCGGGCGGCGATATCCGCTACTTCCATGAGGCCGTGAGTGCAGGGCGCACCGACATCATGGATTTCTTCACGGACGAGTACACGCTGAACTACACGATCGCTACGTATCCGAAGCCTTACATCGCACTGATGGACGGCGTGGTGATGGGCGGTGGCATGGGGATCTCGCAGGGCGCGGCGTTACGTATCGTGACCGAGGCCACGCGCATGGCGATGCCGGAGACGGCTATCGGCTTGTTTCCCGACGTGGGTGGGGGCTACTTTCTCGCGAATCTGGCGGGGCATCTCGGCGAGTATCTTGGCACGACCGGCATCGTGTTCGGCGCGGTCGACGCGTGTGAGATCGGGCTGGCCGACGGGGTCGTCCCGCGTGCCTCATTGCCTGCCCTGTGCGAATTGCTGGCGAACGGCGAGTGGCAAGACAGCGACGCCGTGCTCGATGCCGCGCGGGCCTTCGTCCGTGAAGGTCTGCCGCCTGCCGGGGTGGCACCCGGCAAGCTCGCGCCGCTGCGCGATGTGATCGACAGCCACTTCGGCCTGACGGACATGCCGGCAATCCTGAAGGCGCTCAAGCGCGAAGCGCGGTGTGAATACTCGGGCTGGGTGGAGGAGACGGAGCATCTGCTGCGCACCAAACGCTCGCCGCTGATGGTTTGCGTCACGCTGGAGCAGGTGCGCCGCGCACGCAAGTTGTCGTTGGCGGACGAACTGCGCGAGGAGTGGCTGATGATGCGCAGCGTTTTCAATCTTGACGGTCGTACGGGCGCCGAGAGTGTCGAAGGCATTCGCGCACTGGTCGTTGACAAGGATCACACGCCGCGTTGGCAGCACACCGACATCGAAGCCGTCAAAACGGCAGACGTCGCGCGCTTCTTCACGGGGGATCGTCTGGGAGCGGACAACCCGTTGCGTCAACTCGGGCAATAAGCCAGCGGCGTGATGCGGCAGCGGGAGGCGCCCGAAGGACTTGATCGTTTGAGCGCCAGAACGGTTAAACCGCTGCCAGACAGAACTGCTCGCCGACGGCTTGATCGAGTTTGCGGCAGATGTCGGCGATGCTGCCGACCATCACGATATGCGACACGTCGCGATACACGCGCACGTCGTGACCGGCTGGCGTGTCTTGCGCGTCGCGACGTTGGAGTTCGCGCACGTTGTGCGACGCCTTGATGGCTTTGCCTGACGGGCATGCGCGACGCGTTGCCGACGCCACAGCCGCCGCGAGTGTGCGGGGCAGCGCCGTGGAGCGTGAGCGTGCGGGCACCGTGTACGAGCGGGCGATGGCGGGCGCGGAAGCGAACGGGCCTGACAGGGCCGAGAGCCCGTACACGGCCGACAACCGAGCCTGAGACGACACGCGTACGTGCGATTGACCAAAAGACGTACGCAGCAAACCAAAGAGTCGAGCCATGATGCGATCCTTGTTCCAAGGTGGGTCTGAAGGGCGCGTCCTGCCACGTATTTCACAAATCGTGGGCGCAGCAGGGCACGGGCGCCGGACCCAGCCCGGCGCAGTCGGAAATACAAATCTTCAGGGAGTGGGGTGCTGCGCTACGAGGCGCAGTCCCCGGATTCGCGCTTAGAGATCGTTGTTGCGGATCAGGCCGACCGCAATCCCTTCCAGCGCAAAGTCGCCGCTACCTTCATCGACGTTGATGTTCTCGAAGTCGGGATTCTCGGCAATCAGTTCGACACCGCCCGGCACGCGATGAAAGCGTTTGACGGTCACGTCGTCGCCAAGGCGTGCTACGACAATCTGGCCCTCGCGTGCGTCGGCAGCCTTCTGTACGGCCAGCAGATCGCCGTCGAGAATGCCTGCGTCGCGCATCGACATCCCGCGCACCTTCAGCAGGTAATCGGGTTGGCGCGCGAACATGTTCGGGTCGCACTGGAAGTTGCGTTCAATGTGTTCCTGCGCAAGGATCGGGCTACCGGCAGCGACGCGTCCGACGAGCGGCAGCGACAGTTGCATCAGGCCCATGTGCGGCAGGGTGAACTGGTGGACACCACCGGCTTCGTCCAGACGCTTTAGGCGGATGCCACGAGACTGCCCTGCTGCCAATTCGATCACCCCTTTGCGCGCCAGCGCCCGCAGGTGCTCCTCCGCGGCATTGGCGGAAGAGAAGCCCAGTTCGGCGGCGATTTCGGCGCGCGTCGGCGGAAAGCCGGTGCGTTCGATCGCTTGTCGGACCAGTTCGTAGACCTGCTGTTGTCGGGCGGTAAGTTTGATCATGGCATCACTGTATGGAAGCACAGGTGGCTGTATTTTTGTACAGTGTTTGCAAAAACGCAAGGGAAAACTTCAAGTAGTGCATGAAGTTCTTGCCACGCCCCCGGTCCCCACCTGTCTTTTTCGCGGCCGCAGGCCATCCCGTTCGATGCGGCGGGCGCCCAGGCGGCCGTCGCATCGCCTTCATTCCTCGCTCAAGACTTCGCTCAAGGTCTGTGCGAAACGTTGCGCAAGCAGACTTTCCGGTGCGTGCTTCGGGCGCAGCAAATGCGACTCGAAAATGATTTCCGGCGCGAACGGGCGGAAGTCCAGTCCGGTATGCACATAAGCGCGCGCCACCACCTGACTGACAACGCTCACCCCAACCCCGCCCGCCACCATCGCGCAGACGGTCGCCTCATAAGGCGTTTCGAGCCCGGAGTTGCGCGGCACGACGCCGGCCTCCCTGAATCTCTGATCGACCTTCATGCGCGTGCCGTCGAGCAGCGATAGTGCGATGAACTCTTCGTCGCGCAGGTCCGACGGCTCAATGACCGCTTTGCGACCGAGCGGATGATGCTCCGGAAACACGCACACCGCGGGTGAACTGCTGATGAGGTTCGACTCGACGCCCGAGGCTTCGCGACTCACATAGGCCACGATGCCGAGATCGCAGAACTGGGTGCCGACCCATTGCGACACCCGTGGCGAATCGTTCGTATGCAGGGAAATCGCGACATGCGGATGCGTTTCGCGAAAACGCCGAATGACCTTCGGCATCGTTGTGAGCGCGATGGACGGTACCGTGCCCACACGCAATCGTCCCGTACCCGATCGGCGTATGTGATCCGCCGAATCCTGCAGGCTCCTCAGTCCGATGAACGCGCGCTCGACATCGCGGAAAAGCTCCGCGCCTTCGTCGGTCAATTGCAACCGGCCGCTCACGCGCATGAACAGCGAGAAGCCGGCCGCCTCCTCGAGCTGCGAGATCAGTCTGCTGATATTTGGCTGCGAGGTATGTAGTACTTCAGCGGCAGTCGTCATCGAACCGGTCTGGACGACCGTACGAAACGCCTCGATCTGCTTGAACTTCATGACGACTCCCCATCAATTTCGTCGTTCCCGCCACGTTGGCGTTCGCCCGAAGGTATATCAGAAATGTATACCCTACCGCTACATTGGGATTATTAAGAATGTTTCGGCGCGCCTATGCTGTCTTTCATTCCCACGGCGCGCATTTCGAGACGTCGCCGGGCATCCACCGATTGCTCGCTTTGCCCCCTTGGTTTGGGGCAAGCCCTTTCTGGAGACGCAGATGTTCCGTTCCCCCCGCTATCTGGCGGCCTTTTTTGCTGCGGCGCTCGCGCTGGCGACGCCTGCGGCGCGCGCCGCGACATCGGACTTGCCGCCTGTGCCCGCCGCGATCAAATCGCAGGGGCAATTGCGCGTCGGCGTGCGCTGCGACCAGCCGCCTTACGGTTATCAGGACAGCACGGGGGCGTTCGCGGGCGTCGAAGTCGAGATGGGCAAGCAGATTGCGCAATGGGCATTCGGGTCCAAAGACAAGGCGGTCTTCACCTGCGTTACCGCAGAGAATCGCGTGCCACAACTGCTCGGCAACAAGGTGGATCTGTTGATCGCCACGCTCGGTGTATCGCCCGAGCGTGCTCGCGTGATCGACTTCACTGCACCGTATCGATGGGGGGCAAGTGACGTGCTGGTGCGACGCGACAGTGGCGTCAAGAGCCTGGCCGATCTGAGCGGCAAGACGCTCGTCGCGCTCAAGGGCTCGGTGCAGGCGAAGTGGTTCGAAGACCATATGCCGGACGTCAAAGTGCTGCGCCTGAATTCTGCCGCCGACGCACTGCAGACGTTCCGTCAGGGCCGCGCCGATGCCTATACGCACGACGCCGCGACGCTGGTCATCGCGGCGGCACACGAACCCGACGCGAAGCTGGTCGGCCAGTACTTCCTGATCTCCGACGCCGCCATCGGCGTGAGAAAGAACGAAAGCGCATGGCGTGACTATCTGTCCGCCGCGGTCTTGCGCATGCGCCGCGAGAATCTGTTCGTCGGCTGGGTGAAGCAGTACGTGCCGGAGGACATCCGCACCTACTACCTGGAGGTTTTCCAGAACGGCCGTCCTGATGAAACCGAGGCACCGGACTCGTCCGGCAAGACGTTCAAGGAGAAGGTCAAGGAAAGCACGGCGGGCCGGAGCTTCGACGTGCGCTATCTCGAGAAGCAATGGCCGGCGCTGTTGAGCGGCACGCTCATGACGCTGAAGGTCTCTGCCATTGCGATGGTGCTATCTGTGCTGATCGGCGCAATCGGCTGCGCGATCCGTGTCTTCCGGGTGCCCGTGCTGGCGCGCTGCGTCGCCGGCTACGTGGAGTTGATGCGCAACACGCCCATCCTCGTGCAGTTGTTCTTCATCTTTTACGGACTGCCGGCGGTCGGGCTCAAGTTGTCGCTGTTCGCGTCCGGCGTGCTGTGTCTCACGCTATGGGCTGGCGCGTATCAGATCGAAAACCTGCGTGGCGGCATGGCGTCCGTCGAGCGGCGCATGTACGAATCGTGTCTCGCGTTGGCGCTGCGCCCGTGGCACTACTTCGCCGGCGTCGCGATGCCGATTGCCGTGCGCACCGCACTGCCTTCCATGCTCAACACGGCGATTTCGCTGCTGAAGAACTCGTCCTATCTACAGGCCATCGGGTTGATGGAACTGACCTTCGTGGCGGTCGACCGCATTGCGACGGACTTCCGTCCGCTCGAGATGTTCTCGGCAATTCTCGTGCTCTATCTCGGCATGGTCGCCGTACTGACCTTGCTGGTTCATCAGTTGGCCAAGCGCCTGCAACGACCGTTCAAAGCGAATTGATCTCGGGGACGCCAGAAACATGCACGTCATTATCGAAAACTGGGTGGTGGTGTTGAAGGGACTGCGCATGACGCTCGCGCTGGCCGGAGCGGTGCTGTGCTGCACGACAGTGATCTCGGTGATTCTCGGTGTCCTCGCGACGCTGCCGAATCGCGCGATCCAATGGGTGATCCACGGCTATGTCGAACTGTTCCGTTCGATTCCGCTGGTGGTCAACGTGTTCTTCGTGTTCTTCGGATCGCCGTTGCTCGGACTCGACCTCTCGCCGTTCGTCGCCGCGACCGTCGGCCTGTCGCTGTGGGGCGGTGCGAACGGCACGGTGATCGTATCGGGCGGGCTGAACGCCGTGCCGCCGCATCAGTGGAAGAGTGCGATGGCGCTCGGCCTGCGGCGCCCTCAGGTGTATGCGTTCATCGTGGGCCCGCAGTCGCTCAAGTCGATCCTGCCGGCGTTCACGGGCCTGCTCACGCTGCTCGTGCAGTCCACCGCGATCGGCGCGCTCGTTGGCGTCGGCGAGTTTCTCAAGATCGGCCAGAACGTCATTGAGCGCGCGACCATCATGCAGGGGCAGAGTCCGGCCTTTCAGGTGTATGCGCTGATGCTGCTCGTCTACTTCGTTATCTGCTCGTCGCTGAGCGCTTTCTCACGCTATCTCGAACGTCGCCTGCGCGGGTGAGGTTCGCATCGAAGTCGCATCCATTCAAAACGGTAAGGTATTTCATGTCCCACTCGAAAGTTAGTGCGCGTTTGACCGAAGCGGTGTCGCCGGAGATCTACAGCGGTATCTTTGCGCCGCGTCTGAAAAGCTTCCAGGACATCTTCGACCCGCTCTCCGACATCAACAAGGCGCATGTCATCATGCTCAGAGAGCAGGGTCTGTTGAGCGACGCGCACGCCGCCCAACTGGCGCGCGGCATTCTGAGCATGGAAGCCGCAGGCGCAGACGCCGTGCCGCTCGATCCGGCCCGCGAGGATGCGTACTTCAATTACGAGGCGCACCTGATGAACGAAGTCGGTGCGGACGTTGGCGGTCGCCTGCATACGGGCCGCAGCCGCAACGACATCATGGCGACGCTCGATCGCCTGCGCGGCCGCACGGTGTTGATCGATGTGATCGACGCGTTGCTGAAAGTGCGCGCCACGGCGCTCGAACAAGCCGAGACGTACGCCGATGTGGTCATGCCTGGCTACACGCATCTCCAGCCTGCGCAACCGATGACGTACGGTTTCTATCTCGCGGGCGTCGCACAGGCGCTAGAGCGGGATAGCCAGCGCCTGATCGACACGCTGACGCACATGAATGTCTGCCCGCTCGGTGCGGCGGCATTCGCGGGCACGCCCTTCGCGATCGATCGCAAGCGCACCGCCGAACTGCTCGGCTTCGACGATTACGTGGACAACGCGCTCGACGCGGTCGCCTCGCGCGACTTTTTGCTGGAGAGCATCTCGGGTATGAGCCTGCTGGCGATTCTCTGGAGCCGCGTTGCCCAGGACTATTACGTGTGGACCACGCACGAGTTCGGTCTGATCGAATTCCCGGACAGTGTCGCGACGACATCGAGCATCATGCCGCAGAAGAAGAATCCGGTTGTGCTCGAGTATCTGAAGGGACGCTGCGGGCACATCGTGGCCGCGCTGGTCGCCGCGACGATGAGCATCAAGGGGACGCATTTCAGCCATTCGGGCGAATCGAGCCGTGAAGGAATCAGCGGCTTCTGGGACACGGCGAGCGAAGTCGTGCGCTGTCTCGAACTCTTCGATCTGGTGCTGCGCACCGCGCGACCGGTGCGCGAGAACGCGCAGCGTCAGGCGGCACGCGACTTCTCCACTGTCACGGCGCTCGCCGACCTGATGGTGCGCGATCACGACCTGTCGTTCCGCGCGGCCCATCACGTGGTGGGGGCAGTGGTGCGTCAGGCGATGGACAAGCAGGTGTGCGCCGACAGGATCGATGTCGACATGGTCGAGTCTGCGGCGATCGAGCAACTCGGCAAGCCGCTCGGTATCGACGCCGACGCGGTGCGCGCGTGTCTCGATCCGGTCGAGAACGTCAAGGCGCGTATCTCGTCGGGTGGGCCGAGTCCCGCGACACTGCGCGTCCACGTCAGCGCTGCACGCGAACGTCTGGGCGGCACGAAGACGACGCTTGAGGGCTGGCGCACCCGCATCGAGCGGGCGCATGCGGCGCTTCAGGCCACCACGAGCGAGGTGGCATCGCGATGAAACCGCTTCTGTCCATTCGCGGCCTGCGCAAGCACTTCGGGCCGAATGAAGTCGTGCGCGGCGTAGACCTCGACGTGCATCGCGGCGAGGTGGTGGCGATCATCGGGCCGAGCGGCTCGGGCAAGTCCACGTTCATTCGCTGCCTGAACTGTCTTGAGGTGCCGACCGAAGGCACCGTCGCGCTCGGCGACGTCACCACCAACGCCCACGATCATCGCGGCATGGCGAAGTTGCGCGAAGACGTCGGTATGGTGTTTCAGGACTACACGCTGTTTCCGCACATGACGATTCTGCGCAATATCACGTTCGCACCGGTCAAGCTTGGCCGCATGACGAAGCCGGAGGCGGAGGCGATGGCGCGCAAGCTGCTGGAGCGTGTCGGCCTGTTGCACAAGGCCGATGCGTTCCCCGCGTCGCTGTCAGGGGGGCAGCAGCAGCGCGTCGCGATCGTGCGCGCGCTGGCCATGAAGCCGAAGCTCATGCTGTTCGACGAGCCGACGTCCGCACTCGATCCGGAAATGGTTGGCGAAGTGCTGTCCGTCATGAAGACGCTGGCGCGCGACGACGGCATGACGATGGTCGTCGTCACGCACGAGATGGGCTTCGCGCGCGAAGTGGCTGATCGGGTGGTGTTTTTCGATCAGGGGAAGATCGTGGAGTGCGGGCCGCCCACGGCGGTATTCGGATCGCCGTGCGAGCCGCGCACACAGCAGTTTCTGGCGAGTGTGTTGCGGTAGGGGGCACCAACCCGCGGTACATCGCCCGCGCCACGAGCTTCCCAAAACGGACCGGGAGCCCGTGGCGCAGGTCAGCCGTTCCGGCGTTCCGGCCGTTAAGGCTTATTTGTCCATTCGCCCGCCATGCCGCTAGCGGCCCGCTCACTGAGGGGAAGCATCCCGCACAACAACAAGACGAGGATGAGACGGAGCCATTTCACGTCGCGGAGCATAGCGCCAATTTTCGATATTGGAATACGCAGGTGTGATGACGGCGATGCGTTCGCCGTCGCCGGAAGTCGCGCGTCATCGCGAAGCGTCAGGCAGTCATGCGACCTGCGGCGTTCCTGCGAACCAGCGGCGCAGTGCGGCTTCGAGTCCGTCGATGCTATCGCCCTCGCCAAGCCATGCCACGCAAGCGTCTGGACGAATCAGCCGCGACGGTCCCTCATCGATGGCCACGCAGCGAACCCTTGGCGTCACGGAGGCGACGAGCCGGGAGGCCGCCTGTCCGGCAGAGGCGTCGAGCAAGACACCGCTGCCGTCCTGCATCGCGTCGTACAGCGTGGTGCCGCCGGGAAGCGATGGAAGCGATGGAAGCGTGATGTCATCGGTCAGTCGACCGACATCGGGGCAGGGCGAACCGAGGTCGTAGTGCACGGAGACGCCCGTCATCATCTCGCCGATGTATCGATTGACGTCGTTAAAGTCCATGAGGCGTGCAATCAGATCACGCATCGCGCCCGACTGCGGATCAGGACGAAGAATCGCGACCTGCGCCAGCGTGTTCGCGAGCACGGCTTCGGCGACGGGGCGGCGCTCGGCTGTGTACGTGTCCAGCAGGCCCTCGGGCATGTCGCCACGAATGACGGCAGCCAACTTCCAGCCGAGATTCGCCGCATCCCCCAGACCGAGGCTC
>JARLJF010000125.1 GCA_031291335.1 Pandoraea sp.
CCTGCGGTAGCGGTGGATTCTCATTCGCTATCGTCAGGCCAGTCACCGGTGCGGGACAACGTATTTGTCTGAGCGCCGTGGGAGCGGAGCCTACGAGTCAGTCGTAAGCCCGCGCATCCTCGACCAACTTCCCGTCTGCCGGCAGACTCCCGGCCGCAACAAAGTCGACCTCGCCGCGCAGGCGCGTCACGTCCCGCAGTGTTTCCTGCACACGGGCGGCCAGACCTTCAGGCGGTGAGGCGTTCGTCTCGCAAAGCAACCGCATCCGATCGTCACCGACTCGCCCTTCCACGCGCAGACGCAAGCGGACCAACTCGGGATAGCGCTTGCCGATCTCGCCAATCTGCCCCGGATGGACGAACATACCGCGCACCTTGACCGTCTGATCGGCGCGTCCGAGCCAGCCTTTGAGCCGCATATTGGTACGCCCGCAAGGACTGATGCCGGCTTCCACAGCCGACAAGTCCCCCGTTGCGAATCGAATCAGCGGATAGTCCGGGTTGAAGTTCGTCACCACGACTTCACCGATCTCGCCGTCAGGCACCGGCTTCGTGCCGCCCGGCTCCACCAGTTCCACCAGCACGTTCTCGTCGACGATCAATCCTGCCTGCGCGTCGCTCTCGAACGCAATCAACCCCAGATCGGCCGTGCCATACAACTGCCGCGCCGTGATGCCACGCGTCTTGAACCAGTCGCGTAACGACGGCGGCAGCGCCTCACCCGACAGCGTCGCTCGCCGGATGCTGCTGATGTCCGCCCCGGCCGCCTCGCTCTTTTCGATCAATATCTTCAGAAACGACGGCGTTCCCGCATACGCCACCGGTTGCAGGTGACGAATCGCCTCGAGTTGCAGCTCCGTTTGCCCCACCCCCGCCGGGAACACGCAACAACCCAGGCGCGCAGCGCCCGTCTCGATCATCATCCCGGCCGGCGTGAAGTGATACGAATACGTGTTGTAGACCAGATCCCCCGCCCGCAGGCCCGCTGCAAACATCGCGCGCGCAAAGCGCCACCAGTCGCCGCCACGCCCGTCCGGTTCATAGATCGGCCCGGGCGACTGATACACGTGCGCCAGACCGCCCATCGGCGTGGCATTCATTCCGCCCAACGGGGGGTGACGCACCTGATATGCCGACAGATCCGACTTGCGTGTGACGGGCAGACCGGCCAGCGCGTCGCGCGAGCCGATGTCCCTGGCGTCGACCTCCCCCAGCACCTGAGCGAAATACGGCGCGTGCGTCTGGGCATGGGACACGTGCGTCGGCAGTGCCGCCAGCAAGGCCTTCTCGCGAAGCTCCGGCGCACGAGTTTCCAGCGTGTCGAAGTAATCGTTCATATAGACGGAAATACGTTGAGGATTAGCGGTCGATTAGCGGTCAATTAACGGTCATCCATTCGCCAGCCAGGTTGGCACTCAAGCGATCCAGCGCTTGCGCCGCCGGTAACTCTTGACGTTGCGGAAACTCCCCGCGCTGCTCGCGCCGTCTTTGGCGATCCCCAGATAAAACTCCTTCACGTCCTCGTTATCGCGCAGCGACTGCGCGTCGCCGTCCATCACCACCCGGCCGTTATCGAGGATGTAACCGTAGTCCGCAAAGCGCAGCGCCGCCATCGTGTTCTGCTCCGCCAGCAGGAAACTGACGTTCTCCCGCTGATTCAGATCGCGCACGATCGCAAAGATCTCCTCGACGATCTGCGGCGCCAGCCCCATCGACGGCTCGTCGAGCAATATCATCGACGGCTGCGCCATCATCGCGCGCCCGATCGCACACATCTGCTGCTCACCGCCCGACGTGTAACCCGCCTGCGATTTGCGGCGCGTTTTCAGTCGCGGGAAGTAGGCATAGATGCGTTCGAGCGCATGCTGCTGGGCACTGCGCGATGCGTGGCGCACGTAGGCACCGGTCAGCAAATTCTCTTCAATGGTCAGATGGGCGAAGCAGTGACGCCCCTCCATCACCTGAATCACCCCGCGCTTGACCAGTCCGTTCGGCGTGAGCTTTTCGACCCGCTCGCCGCGATAGTCGATCGTGCCCTTCGTCACTTCACCGCGCTCGGCCTGAAGCAGGTTTGAAATCGCCTTGAGCGTCGTGCTCTTACCCGCGCCATTGGCCCCGAGCAACGCCACGATCTTGCCGTCTGGCACGATCAGCGACACGCCTTTGAGCACCAGAATGACGTGGTCGTAAATGACTTCGATATTGTTGACGCGCAAACTCGCTTCCATGCATGACTCCGGAATCGATGCCGCCGGGTTCAGCCACCGGCCTGGTTCATCAGCCTTCGCCCGCCCAGCGCTTTGCAACGCGGGCGAAGGCGTCGATCACATCTTGTAGCAGGCGGGCGTAATTCCCTTTTCCTTGGCGTACTGCTTGGCCGACGCTTCGAACAGCGGGTGAATCAAGCGGCGGTTGCCTTCGATCCAGTCCGACACGAGCACCCACTTGGCGCCGTCCCACTGCTGAATACGCACCTTGCCCGATCCCTCATGATCTTCGCAGCTCGTTTTGATATCGGGCAGCAGACCGGTCGCGCCGAGCGTCTTCAGCCGGGCCGCGTCGATATTCAGGTTCTCGAACGCCCAACGCACTTGCACCGGCGTCATCACCTTGCCCTTGCCGAACTTGTTCTGCGCGGTATTGAGCGCTTCGACCGTAGCCACCGCTGCCGAAACGCCGCGGTTGTAGAGCACGGAACCCACCTTCGACGGGTCTTGCATGTTGCCCTTGCCCGCGCCGTAGACCACCTTCTCGATGTCGGCGATCAACGGCACCTGCTTGCCCGCCACGTTCCAGGTGGCGCTCATGTAACCCTTGGCCGCCGGGCCTGCCGGAATCGTGTCTTCCTCGGAACCGGCCCACCAGCTACCGATGATCTTTTCACGCGGATAGCCCACCTTCTGCGCCGCCTTGAGCGCCGTCTGGTTCATCACCCCCCAGCCCCAGAACACCACGTAGTCGGGGTTCTCCTGACGGATACGCAGCCATTGCGCGCCCTGCTCGTTGCCCGGATGCGCAACCGGGATCTCGATCAGGTTGAACTTGTTGATCTTCGACTCCGCCTGCATGGCCACGATCGGCTCCTTGCCGTACGCCGAGTCGTGATAGAGGAAGACAATCTTCTTGCCGTTGAGCGATCCGCCGTTCTTGTCAGCGAGGAACTTGATGATGGCCGAGGCCTGCATCTGATACGTCGTCACCAGCGGAAACGCCCACGGGAACACCGTGCCGTCCACCGCGTCGGTACGCCCATAGCCCATCATCACCAACGGCACCTGGTCCGTGGCCGTTTTGTCGATGAGCGCATAGGAAATGCCCGTCGCCATGGTGTGGTACGCGGTGCCCTTGGTGACCGGATTCTTGCCCTTGAGACGCTCGTAGCACTCCACGCCCTTGGCGTTGTTGTACTCGGTCTCGCACTCTTCCCACGACAGCTTGACCCCGTTGACGCCACCATTCTTGAGGTTCACATATTGCAGATAGTCGATGAAACCGCCGTAGAACGACTGCCCGTTCGCGCCATACGGCCCGACCCGATAGTCGGCGAGCGCGATGAACTGATCGTTGGATTGCGCAAGCGCTGGGCTCATGCTGCCCATGCCGAGCACGAGCGCCGTACCTAACGAGACCGCCAAGTTTTTCGTGTTCATGCTGTGTCTCCATCTGTGGTTTTATTCGTGGCAAAACGTGTCTGGCAGCACGCAACTCCCGGTGCGCGAACCAGAGGACTCTCAATGCGGGAAGGGCCAGATGCGCAGCTTCTCCTTGGCAATCTGCCAAAGCCGCGCCAGCCCATGCGGCTCGACAATCAGGAAAAAGATGATGAGACCGCCAAACACCATCAACTGAATATGCGAGACGGTAGCGTTGGTGAAGGGCAAATGCAGGAATGAAGCGATGGAGGGCAGCGTGCTGTCGAGCAGAATCGGCAGCAGCAAAATGAAGGCCGCTCCCAGAAAGCTGCCGAGAATGCTGCCGACCCCGCCAATGATGATCATGAACAGGATGCGGAAGGACAGATCCAGCGAGAAACCGTCCGGCTCGACGGAACCGAGATAGCAGAAGGCATAGAGCGCCCCGGCCACGCCGCAATAGAAGGAACTCACGGCGAAGGCCAGCAATTTGACGCGCATCAGCGCAATGCCGATGACCTCGGCGGCGACGTCCATGTCGCGCACCGCCATCCAGGCCCGCCCAATATGGGAGCGCACGAGATTCTTCGCCACCAACGCCATGATCGTCACAACACCGAGCACGAACAGATACTTACGCACCGGCGTGTCGACACCTACCCCGAAAATCGTGATCTTCTGCGCGGTGATCACGCCCGAAGAACTGTTGTTCGAGAGCCATGAGAACTTCGTAAGCACCCACAGCACGAAGAACTGTGCCGCGAGCGTGGCAACCGCCAGATAAAAGCCCTTGATGCGCAGTGACGGCAGACCGAACGCAATGCCGACGAGCGCCGCGCAAACACCACCGAGGGCAAACGACGCGAGGATCGGCATGCCCTCGATGCGCAGTTGAAAGTTGTACGACGCATAGGCGCCAACCGCCATGAACGCCGCCGTGCCCAGCGACAGTTGGCCGGCATAGCCCGTCAGGAGATTCAACCCGAGCGCGGCCAGCGAGAACACGAGAAACGGCACAAGAATCGCTGTCAGCCAGTACTCGGTGGCGATCCACGGCAATACACCGAAGGCAATCGCAAGCACGGTGCAAACCGCAACGCGATCCTGACGAATCGGGAAAATCTGGCTGTCGGCTTCGTAAGACGTCTTGAACTGTCCAGCTTCGCGATAGAACATGTGTGGCCTCTGCGATGAATGCGTGCGCGTACGTCCTGAGTTGGCTACCGCCGGGTCAGACCCGATCGATATGCCGCTCGCCGAACAACCCTTCCGGGCGAACCAGCAGGAACAACAGTGCGAAGACGTACGGGAACCAGCCCTCGATGCCCCCGAAATTTCCGCCAAACTGGCTTTGCAGCAATTGCGGCACGTAAATCTCCGCGAGCTTTTCCGCCGCGCCGATAATCAACCCGCCGACAATCGCCCCGGGGATCGACGTGAAGCCGCCGAGGATCAGCACAGGCAGCGCCTTGAGCGCGGTCATCGTCAACGCGAACTGCACGCCGTTGCGTGAGCCCCAGAGCATGCCGGCCACCAGCGCAACAAACCCCGAGACACTCCACACCACCACCCAGATCCGTTGCAGCGGAATGCCCAGCGAGAGCGCCGCCTGATGGTCGTCGGCCACCGCGCGCAATGCCCGGCCGATGCTCGTCGCTTTGAAAAACAGCGCGAGCAGCGCCACCAGCACAGCGGCAATGCCGGCCGCCGCCAGATCGAAGCTGCTCACCAGCACGCCCGTCGAATCCATGATCGACGCGATAGGCTCGTCGACAATACCCAGCGACAGCGGACGCACCTCGTTGCCCCACAGCAGCGGCGCCAGTCCTTCGAGGAAGAACGACAGGCCGATGGTCGCCATGAACAACGTGATGGGCGACTGGTTCACCAGCTTGCGCAACACGAAGCGCTCCGTGGCGGCACCGACCAGCACCATGACGCCGAATGCGCCAATGGCCGCCAGCCAGAGCGGCAAGCCACGCTCCATCAGTCCGACCACCGACAGCGCCGCGAAATACACCATCGCGCCCTGTGCGAAGTTGAAGACGCCGGAGGCTTTGAAGATCAGCACAAAACCGAGCGCGACGAGCGAATACATCACCCCCGACAGCAAGCCGCCAATCAGGATTTCCATAAAGAACTGCATCGATGTCTCCAAGTTGCCAACGCGTCGCCGACCGCCAGCTACCTTCTACTCGTCATGCCGCTGCGGGCATCCCCTGAGCCGCACCCAGATAGGCACGAATGACTTCCGGGTCTTCTCTGACCTCGGCAGGCGTGCCGTCGCCGATCTTCTTGCCGTAATCGAGCACCACGACCCGGTCGGAGATGTCCATCACCACGCCCATGTCGTGCTCGATCAGCACGATCGTCGTGCCGAACTCTTCGTTCACTTCCAGAATGAAGCGGCACATATCGCGCTTCTCTTCGAGATTCATGCCGGCCATTGGCTCGTCGAGCAATAGCAACGTCGGCTCGGCAGCCAGTGCGCGCGCCAGTTCGACACGCTTTTGCAACCCATAAGGCAGCCGTCCGACGGGTGTCTTGCGAATGTGCTGGATTTCGAGAAAGTCGATGATCTCCTCGGCCTTGGCGCGATTGGCCATCTCCTCCTGACGGGCGCGCCCCCACCAGATCGCACTGGCGAGCAGGCCGGAGCGCATCCGGGTGTTACGCCCCGTCATGATGTTGTCGAGCACCGTCATGCCCTTGAACAAGGCGATGTTCTGGAAGGTGCGCGCCACACCCTGCCGCGCCGCCGCGGTCGGGTGCATGCGCTGGCGCACCTGACCACGGAAGACGATCGTGCCTTGCTGCGGGTGGTAGACGCCATTGATCACGTTGAGCATCGAACTCTTGCCAGCACCGTTCGGGCCGATGATCGCGCGGACCTCGTGCTCCCGAACGTTGAACGAGATGTCCGTCAACGCCTTCACGCCACCAAACGACAGGCTGATGTGCTGCAAATCGAGCAAGATGTCGCCGGTTTTGCGGTTGTCGTTCATGCCTTCTCCTGCGAAATACCTGGCTGAGTTTCGATGAAGCGGCCGTTGCGAATGTCAGGCGGCACAGCGCAATTTCACAGGCGCAGGGTCGTCGACGGGGGCACGTGCCCCGACTACGCGGGCGGGATGTATCGTGAGCGTGGCGCTCACACTGCCCTCGCGGCCGTCTTCGAACTTCACGCGGGTTTCGATGAACTGCGTGGACTTGCCCGAATAGAACGCGTCGACCAGTACGTCGTACTTCTGCGCGATGAACGCGCGACGCACCTTGCGCGTGCGCGTGAGTTCGTCGTCGTCCGGGTCCAGTTCCTTGTGCAGGATCACGAAGCGCTGAATCTGCGCCTTCGCAAATGCCGACTCCTTGGCGAGATCCGCATTCACCATGTCAACGCATCCCAGAATCAGTTCGGCAACGCGCGGATGGCTGGCAAGGTCGACATAGCCGGCATAGGCGAGGCTTTGCCGCTCCGCCCAGTTGCCCACGGCATCGATGTCGATGTTGATGAACGCACATACGCCGTCGCGTCCGTCGCCAAAGGCGACCGCTTCCTTGATGTAGGAGAAGAACTTGAGCTTGTTCTCGATGTACTTCGGGGCGAACAGCGACCCGCAAACGAGCTTGCCGACGTCCTTGGCGCGATCGATGATGCGCAGGTGGCCGTCCGCGTCGATGATGCCGGCATCGCCCGTACGGAAATAGCCGGCCTCGTCGAGAGCTTCGCGCGTGGCCTCAGGCCGCTTGTAGTACTCCTTGAGCAATCCCACGCCGCGCACGAGCACTTCCCCGCTGTCGGCGATCTTGATCTCCATGCCCGGCGCGACCGGCCCCACGCTGTCGAAGCGCACCTGACGATCCGGTTGCAGACAGACATAAGCGCACGTCTCCGTCTGTCCGTAGAACTGTTTCAGGTTGATGCCGATCGCACGATAGAAACGGAACAGGTCGGGACCGATGGCTTCCCCCGCCGTATAAGCCGTGCGAATTCGGCTCATGCCAAGCGTGTTGCGCAGCGGACCGTACACGCAGAGATTCCCGAGCGCGTATTGCAGCCGGTCGAGCAGCGCCACCGGACGGCCGTCGAGCACCGCTGCGCCGCATCGGTTCGCCACGCCCATGAAATGCGCGAACATCTTCCGCTTGAGGCGATTCGCGTCTTCCATGCGGATCATCACTTGCGTCAGCACGTTTTCATACACGCGTGGCGGTGCGAAGTAATAGGTCGGGCCGATCTCGCGCATGTCCGTGGCGATCGTGTCGGGCGACTCGGGGCAATTGACGGTGAAGCCCGCGACCAACGCTTGCGCGTAGGAGAACAAGTGGTCGCCGACCCATGCCATCGGCAGGTATGACAACACTTCATCGCCGGGGGCGAGCCTGTCGAATGCGCTGCCGTGAAAGGCTGCGCCAATCAGACCGGCGTGCGAATGGCAGACGCCCTTGGGCTTACCCGTGGTGCCTGACGTATAGAGGATCGTCGCGGTGTCGTCGGGCTCGACGCCGGCCACCGCCTCGTCGAAGTAGTTCGGATGCCGGGCGTTGAAGTCGCGCCCCTGCTCCAGGGCAGCGGCATACGATTGCAGAACGGCGGCGTCGTAACTGCGCAGCCCTCGCGGATCTTCATAGATGATGTTCGACAGACGCGGCACGCGCTCGCGCAACTCCAGCAGCTTGTCGACCTGCTCCTGATCTTCGACGATGGCGAAGTCAATTTCGGCGTCTTCAAGTACGTGGATCATTTCGGCCGCGACGGCGTCTTGATACAACGGTACGGCCACGCCACCGAGCGCTTGTGCCGCCGTCATCGCCCAATACAGGCGCACGCGGTTATTGCCGATGATGGCGAGGTTATCGCCCCGCTTGAACCCGGCAGCGGCCAGCGCGCAAGCCAGCATCCGAACTTCATACGCGGCTTCCTGCCAGCTCCAGCTTTGCCAGATCCCCAGATCTTTTTCCCGATACGCCGTGCGTGTGCCGCGCGTTGCGGCATGGGCCAGCAACAAACGCGGGAAAGTAGTCCGCTCCTGCATGCCTGTCTCCTGTGTCTCGCCACGATTCGACGGTTGTCGAGGGGGAGTGGCGTGGCTCGGTCGGCGCGCGTGCGTGTGGCACGCTCTCTCGTTCTGGTGCTGATCGCGTCTGTGAACGACGCTTCTGTTCGTTGGCTTGCGGTAGTCTGCAAAAATCGGCAATACGGAGATACGGAGATACGGCGCGACAACGGCTATGCCCAGCACTGCTCAGCTTCTATACTTGTGCTTCGGCGTCGTGTACGAATCGCCATGAATGCTTGTCTCGGTGGTGCCAGGCAAAGCGACGATACCTCATGGCTCACGGCGGATTTGTCACCCGGATGACAATCAAGGGAAAATCCCTATATGTCGCTCGAAACCCTGTTGCAGCGCAGCGTGTGGGCGCAAGGACTGACGCCAGAACAGCGCAAACGCGTGGCGCTGGAGATTCAGGTGCGGCCTGTCGAGAATGGCGCCTACGTGTGCCGCAAAGGCGATCCCACGCACGCGTGGTTCGGCGTCATCGAGGGTCTGGTAAAGATCGCGACAGCCTCGGCCAGTGGAAAGTCGGTGACGTTCACCGGTGTGCCCGCGGGGGCATGGTTCGGCGAAGGGTCGGTGCTCAAGCGCGAAATCCGGAAATACGACGTGATGGCGCTGCGCGACTCGGTCGTCGCGCATATGCCGATCGCCACGTTCGACTGGTTGCTCGATACCAGCATTCCGTTCAATCGTTTTCTCACGCTTCAACTCAACGAACGCCTCGGTCAGTTCATCGCGGCCGTCGAACACGAGCGCCTGCTCGACACGGATGCCCGCGTCGCACGTTCGTTGTCATCGATGTTCAATCCGAACCTGTACCCGTCCGACGACAATACCGTGCAGATTTCGCAGGAAGAACTGAGTTATCTCGCCGGGGTGTCTCGCCAGAGGGTCAATCTCGCGCTGAAGGTACTCGAGCAGGCCGGGCTGGTGAAGGTGGACTATGGCGTGCTGACGATTCTCGATCTGGAAGGGTTGCGCGAATTCGGGATGTGAGCGCGCCGGGCGTTGCCGGCGCCCCACGGCCATTACCTTGTCGCCACCGGGCACTCAGGGCAGAATTGACGTTTTGCAGGCTGCCCCCTCCCTAGAGCCCTTCCCCATGTCCACGACCGTATCCCCGGCTGACGAAATGCGACCCACGCTGGTTGGCCGCAGCGTCGAACTTCATCCCCTTGAAGCTCACCATGCTTCGGCGCTCCTCGCAGCGGCCGCAGACGGGGAACTGTGGAATTTGAAAGTGACCGTCGTGCCCGGCCCCGAGACAGTCGGCGGTTATGTCGACAAGGCGTTGAAGGGGCGGGAAGACGGCAGCGTCATGCCGTTCGTCCTCGTGTCGAAGGCGACGGGAAAGGTCGTCGGCAGCACGCGATTCTGGAAAGTCGACCGTGCGAATCGGAAGCTGGAAATCGGGCACACCTGGTTAAGCGCCTCGGTTCAACGTTCGAGCATCAACACCGAAGCCAAATACCTGCTGCTCACGTTCGCCTTCGAGACGATGCAGTGCGTCAGGGTGTAATTCACGACGGACGAGTTGAACGAGAAGTCCCGCGCGGCCATCTTGCGGATTGGGGCCACGCAGGAAGGCATCGTGCGCCACGAGCGCATCATGCCTGATGGGCGCAAGCGCAACTCGGTGCGCTTCAGCATCATCGATGACGAGTGGCCGGAAGTGAAGGCCATGCTGGAAGGCAAGCTCGCTGGCGCGCCTTCCGCCTGACGCCCACACCGCCATGCCCGAAGCATTCTCGGGCATGGCGTTCGAACGGCTTACGCGTTACCAAGGCGCGTACTGTTCGAAGATCGTCTGACGCTCGAACGCGATCAGTACCGCGCGTTTATGCGGAAAGTCGAACTCTCGCAGGCGCGCCGCGCCCTGGCCCTGCATATAGGCAATCCAGCGGTCGTGGTCGATACGCGGTTCGCCCACGATGCGTTGCGTGCGCGGGTCATCCAGAAAGATGTAATGGATGATCGAACGCAGCCATGCCTCGGTGCGTCCGGGTGAGCGAAAGCGGGTTGAGCCGACCAGCAGGTGGAAACCACGGTCGTGGTCAACGGCGTCGCAAAACGGCGCAATGCGGTCCTCCTTCGCCCAGTACACCTCGAAGTAGGCAAACGGCTCATCGTCGAAACAGCCGAAGAGCGTGACCGTGTGCGGGTCAGCCTGCATCTTCGCCAGATACGCCGCATGTTCCTCAAGCGTCCCCGTTTGCTCCCAGAAGTGAGCCACGCTGTCGAGATTCATCCACTCGTGAAACCGCTCGACGTCGCCCGGCTGGTCGATTGCACGCAGACTGAAGCTCGTGCCCAACCGGGCGATGTGTCTGCGATACACCTCACCGACCGGTTTCGGGGCGCGTAGCGGATGACGTTTGCCGTCACTCACCCGATATTGCTGCGCCATGCCCGCCGACGACGGGCCGCGCAGCCACAGCGCCGGATGCTGCCAGAAGGTCTGACGCGACACATGCAGCACTCGCGTGCCGTCCGCCTGCGACAGATGCTCACCCACACCGTCACGCACCGCAGCGACCAGCCACGTCGCGAGCCCGGCGTCAGCGAAGGTATCCGGCCAGACTACCGTGGCGCGACGGCACGCCTTGTGACGACAGAACACCGTGGCCAGCACCGGCAACAACGCCTGAACCGGCAGGCTTGTATCGTGCTGCGTGATCGCTTGCAGCGTCATGCCGTCATCCGGTTCGCTGACACGAAATACTGCGATCGTCTGGCCGTCTCGCCAAAGGGTCAGGTCCTGACCCGCGCGGGCGACGCCGTCGTCGGGCCCACTCGCGTGGTAGCGATGGCCGTCAGGCAACGTCAGCGCATAGGGGCCATCTGGGCCGTGCAGTCCGGTGGACGATGGCGCATTGCCCACAACGGGCGATTCGATAGGGGCAGTCATTGCGATAGACACGATTCGATCTCCTCACAAGCAAGCCGGACGCCGCTGCGGCGTCCGTCAGATTCACGCACCGGCAGCAGCCCTCGCGCGCATGGCAGGCGCCATCGACGCGAAGGCCGAACCGACGAGACCGGTGATCCGGTCGAGCGACACGGGACCGCCGAAGCCCCACGACGGCGGCAGAAACGCAACACGCCCGTCACGCACGGCAGGTAACGCCCGCCAGACGGGCAATTGATACGCTGGCGCGTCGCCCTTATCGACGACGATCAGCGACCATTCCGGGTGACGCGCCAGATCGCCCAGCGACAGGTTCACCATCGATTGGCGCGCATCAAGCCAGCCCAGCGCGTTGCGCGCGCCAAGATGGCTGATGAGCGCGCCGATCATGTCCTTGTTGTCGTACGCCCAGAAGTTGCCGCCGCCCGCGTTCGCGTTGAGCAGCGCAATCGGTGCGTGCCGAAAGCCATCGCGCAACGCCGTCGAACGCGCCACGGCAATGCGCGACTCACTGTCGCGAACGATTTGCGCCGCCGCTTCCGGGCGCCCCGTCATGTCGCCAATCGATCGGAAAATCGCCAGCATCCGGTCGAGCGCGTCGCCCTCGCCCTGCGCGGGCTGCACATTGAAGACGACAGTCGGTGCGATACGCGCCAAGGCGTCGAACAACCGCTCATGCCGATAGGCGTACGCGATGATGAGATCCGGACGCAATGCCGCAATCGCCTCGAGGTTGGGCTGCTCGCGTGTCCCCACTGAGCTATCCGATCCCAGGCGTTCCGCCCGATATTTGACCCACTGCGTATAGCCGCGAGGATCGGCGACACCCACCGGCGTGACGTCGAGCGCCAACAGCGATTCGGTGAACAGAAATTCAAGCGAGACGACCCGGCGAGCGTTCGTCGGCAACTCGGGCGACGCCCGGTTGAACAGACCTCGGAAGCCTTGCGCGCGGCTATCGGCAGCGAACGTCCCGATCGTCATCGCCGTGCCGGCCGCCAGATAGTTGAGCGCGCGACGGCGTCCATGCGACACAGGCGTGTGCGCCTGCACGACCTGCTCGACAGCCCATCGATTCCATAAATTAACTGGCATGCGCATGCGACCTCAGGAAAGTTCTGGAGAGCAGCCAGAGGAAAAGCGGCGTGCCGACGGCCGCCGTCACGATGCCCAACGGCAAGTCGAGCGGTGCGAACAACGTGCGGCCGAACAGGTCCGCCACGCCCAGCAGCAACGCGCCCGCCAGCGCCGCCGTCAGCAGCCGGTCACGCGTACCGGCCAATGGCAGCGCTCGCAACGCGTTGGGCACGATCAGCCCGACATACGCCACTGGGCCAACCGTCGCCACCGCCGCTGCCGCCATGGCACTCGCGAGTACGAGCAAGCCCAGTCGCGCTCGCACAACGGGCACGCCGAGCGATTCCGCCGTTTCGTCCCCCAGACTCAGCAAATCGAGCCAGCGTCCGGCATAGATCGCCAGCGGCAGACAGAGCATCAGCCACGGCAGCATCGCGCGTACGCCCTGCCACGACTGCCCGTAGCTACTGCCGACAAGCCACACGAGCGCCTGCGTGGCATGCACGTGGAATTGAAGCACCAGCAAGCTGGCCAGTGCCGCCAGCAATCCGGCCAATGCCATCCCCGTCAGAATCACCCGCATTGGCGCCAGCCCCCAGCGCGCATTTACGCCTAGCACGATGGCGAGCACCGTAGCACTGGCGGCCCACGCCGCAGGCATCGACCAACGCCCGGCGGCTTCCGGGAAAAACAGCAGGAGCGCGAGCACCGCCAGCCCCGCCGCCTGATTCACACCCAGTAATTCCGGCCCCGCCAGCGGGTTGCGGCAAGCGCCCTGCAACAGCACCCCGCTTCCGGCAAGCAGCGCGCCCGCCCCCATCGCAATCAGACTGCGCGGCAATCGCAGATCCACCAGCATGCCGACGGACGTGTGCGCGTCGAACACATCGCGCCAAAGCCACGCCGACGGCCAAGGCAGCACGCCCATGGTCAACGTAAGACCCGCCACGACGACAAGTGCGACCGCGACCAAAGCCACCGCCAGCACCATCGGCCGGCGACTCGGAGAACGATTGCCCGCAGGTATTGGCGCCGTCATCTCGGCAGTACTTGCGGGCAGGCCGTAACGCAGCAACAGCAGCAGGATCGGCGCACCGATCACGGCACTCATGACGCCGACGGGCAGCGCGCCGAACGCCACCAGCGCGCGCGCTATGGCGTCGGTCAGGATGAGCATTGCCCCGCCCCACAACGCGGCAAGCGGGATGAGCCACGCCGGGCGATGAACGCCCATCAGGCGCACGAGGTTCGGTGCCGCCAGCCCCACGAAGCCCACAGGCCCTGCAAGCGCGATGGCAATGGCGCAGAGCGCTGCCGCCAACAGAATCGTGCCCACACGCACCGCTCCCACCCGTTGCCCGAGCGCCGACGCCTGCGCTTCGCCGAAACGTGCCAAGCCGAGCGGATGCAGCAGCGCCAGCAACCCAATGCCGGCCGGCAGCAGCAACCAGAGCGCTTCGTCGGCCCCGCGCTTGCCGAATTGCTGCAGCGAGCCGGTGCTCCATTGCACGACACCGACGGCCGCACGGGTGTAGAGCGTGAGCGCGACCATGCACAGCGCCGAGAGCGCGAGCGCATTCGCCGCGCCGGCAAGCGTGAGCCGCAACGGCGTCGTGCGCGTGCCGCCAGCGAGCACGAAAGTGAACAGCGCCGCCAGTACGCCACCCGTCAGCATCATCGGCAACACGGCCAGTCCGGGAACCAGCAACGCCACGATCAACCCCATCTGGGCGCCCGCCGAGACGCCGAGCAGTTCGCCCGACGCCAGCGGATTCTGGGTGATGGTTTGCAGCAGCGCCCCGGCAAGCCCCAGACACGCGCCAGCGGCCAATCCGGCTCGAATCTGCGGCAGCCACGCGTCGACGAACAGCAGCCATGCGAGCGAGGTGTCACCGCTCAGGCGCCCCTGTATGGCGAGCGTGACGGTGTCGGCCCCGGGCCACGCGTCGCTCGCCACCGCGTGGATGACGATCGCCAGCGCAAGCGCCAGCCAGCCGCCCCACAGGGCGCGCGTGCGCCGTCCATATTGACGAGGCGCCGCGTGGGCCGGCACCGATAGCTCGCGCGAGCGCTTTAGCGTACGAACAGCGCGCATGCGATCAGCCATTGAGCACCGGCAAGCACATCGGCAGGCCCCGGAAGTCGATGCGCTGCATCGGCGTGGCGAACACGTCCATGAGGCGATCCGGGTCCATCGTCTCGTCGGGTGTGCCGGAGAAAACCAGCGCGCCGTCACGCATGAGCACCATGGCGTCGGAGAAAGCGGCCGCCTGATTCAGATCGTGAAGCACCCAGACGACCGTCATGCCCGTCTCGCGATTGAGGTCGCGGATCCGTCCAAGAATGTCGATCTGGTGACGCACATCCAGATAAGTCGTGGGCTCGTCGAGCAACAACACGTTGCCCTCCTGCGCCAGCGCCATCGCAATGAACGCGCGCTGACGCTCGCCGCCGGACAACGCCGCGACATCGCGGGTGCCCAACGCGTCGAGTTCCATCAGGTGCAGCGCGCGCTCGATGGCGAGGTTATCGCGCTCACCGAGGCGCCCGCCAATGCCGGTGTGACTGTAACGCCCGCAGGCGACCAGTTCGGCCACCGTCATGCCGTAGGGCATGCCGGGTGTCTGCGCAAGCAACGCGATACGACGCGCGCGCTCGCGCGGGCGCAACGAGTCGAGCGGCGTGTCGTCGAGCCAGACCCGGCCCGAGGCCGGCTTGAGCAATCCGCCCAACGTGCGCAACAAGGTGCTCTTGCCACAGCCGTTGGGGCCGCATAGCGCGCTGATACGCCCGGCCGCAAAGCTCACGTCGACGTGGTTGAGCACGTTGCGCGCACCCACGGCAACGTTCAATCCTTCCGCGCGCAAGGTCGCACCCGCGCTCGGGGTCAGAGATTCATTCATGTTGGATGCCCGGCCTGGCGGCTGCTGGGTCGCTTGGTGACGGGGTCGCGGGCCTTTCGGCGTCCCGGGCGCG
>JARLJF010000126.1 GCA_031291335.1 Pandoraea sp.
ATGCGCTTCACGCACCTCAAGCAGGTCATGCGCATTGCGCGCCAGGTGTGTCAGCTCACCGGTACTCGCCCCGCGGCGGGCAGCAATTTTCATCGGACCTCCGGGACCGGCGCATCCGGGTGGGCGCGCTGTCACTGTCGACGGAACATGATGCAACGAAACGGCGTGCATCCCATCAACGAGATGCACGCCGTCTTCAACTTCAGATGCGCTACGACCGGAAGTCGCTCAAGCTTACGCCGGCTTGCCCCAACTGTCGCGCAAGCTGACGATGCGGTTGAACACCGGCTTGCCCGGCTTCGAATCGACGCGGTCGGCGACAAAGTAGCCGTGGCGCTCGAACTGATAGCGCTGTTCCGGCAGCGCGTTTTGCGCGCCCGGTTCGAGATACGCGTGAACCACGCGCTTCGAGTCCGGATTCAGTGCGTCGAGGAATTCGCGGCCACCGGCGTCTGGTTGCGGTTCCTTGAACAGACGGTCGTAAATGCGCACTTCGGCGGGGTAGGCGGCGGCCGCGCTGACCCAGTGAATGTTGCCCTTGACCTTGTAGTTGTTCGCGCCTTCGGTGCCCGACTTGCTGTCCGGGAAGTAATTGCAATGCACCGCGACGATGTTGCCGTTCTCGTCTTTATCCGCGCCGATGCATTCGATCACGTAGCCGTAACGCAGCCGCACCTTGTTGCCCGGGAACAGACGGAAATAACCCTTCGGCGGCGCTTCGTTGTAGTCATCGCGCTCGATCCACAGTTCGCGCGAAATCGGAAACTCGCGCACGCCGTGTTCCGGATGATGCGGATGAACCGGCGCAGTGCACGGCTCGCTCACACCTTCCGGGAAGTTGTCGATGATCAGCTTGACCGGATCGAGCACGGCCGCCGTACGCGGCGCCTTGTCGTCCAGATCGTCGCGGAGCGCCCCTTCGAACACGCTCATGTCGATCCACGAATCGACCTTGGTCACGCCGATGCGCTCGCAGAACAACTGGATCGCCTCGGGCGTGAAGCCGCGCCGACGCACGCCGACGATAGTCGGCATACGCGGATCGTCCCAGCCTTCCACATGGCCTTCGGTCACCAGTTGCAGCAGCTTGCGCTTGCTGGTGATCGCGTAGGTCAGGTTCAGACGCGAAAACTCGATTTGTTGCGGCAGTGGGCGCGTGAAAATGCCCGCTTCAGCCAGCTCGTTCAGAATCCAGTCGTACAGCGGACGATGGTCTTCGAATTCGAGCGTGCACAGCGAATGCGTGATGTTTTCCAACGCGTCCGAAATGCAATGCGTGTAGTCGTACATCGGGTACACGCACCAGGCGTCGCCGGTGCGGTAGTGATGCGCGAAGCGGATGCGGTAGATGACCGGGTCGCGCATATTGAAGTTCGGCGACGACATGTCGATCTTCGCGCGCAGCACGTGCTCGCCTTCCTTGAACTCGCCGGCCTTCATGCGGCGGAACAGGTCGAGGTTTTCCTGCACGGAACGCTCGCGGAAGCGCGACGGCGTGCCGACCTCCGAGGCCGAGCCGCGATTGGCGCGCATTTCTTCGGCCGACTGGCTGTCCACGTAAGCCTTGCCGCGTTCGATCAGCAGTTCGGCGAACTCGTACAGCTTGTCGTAGTAGTTGCTCGCGTAGTAGAGCTGTTCCTTGCCGTCTTTTTCCCACTCGAAACCGAGCCAGCGCACGGCGTCGATAATCGAGTCGACGTATTCGACGCTTTCCTTTTCCGGATTGGTGTCGTCGAAGCGCAGATGGCACACGCCGCCGTAGCTGCGCGCCACGCCGAAGTTCAGGCAGATGCTCTTGGCGTGACCGATATGCAGATAGCCGTTCGGCTCGGGCGGAAAGCGCGTTTCGACGCGCTGGCCCCACTTGCCGGTGCGGTTGTCGTCGTCGATGATGTTGCGGATGAAATTGGATGCCGCTGGCGCGTCGTTGCGTTCGGTATTCATGCGAGAAGGTGAAAGTCGGTCGGGGCGCGCAATGCGCCCACTGATCCGTTAATTCTACCTGACGCGTCCCTTTGCGACAGGCGAGTGCGGCGCGCAGCCAACGTTCGAGCGGTTTCTACGGTTTTTCGAGGGCCTGACGGCTTGCCGCAAGCTGCGTTTAAGGTGCTGTAACAGGAGGTAAAACGGTTTGTTCGGGGGCAGCGCGACGACTTAGGATGCGAGCGGCGTGGTTTGTCCGCCGTTGGCCTCCGGTCGATGCGTTGGCCGATACATTGGCCAATGAGATGCGCCGATCAGCCAACTCAGCCGAAGCCGTTGTCCGCGCAGGCCGCACGCCCCACGTCCCCTGTCGCCTCGCTCGAGCTTGCATTGCTCGGGCACCGATGGCGCCCATCGTTCCCGGAGTATCTCGGATGTCTGTCCCGACCCACGACGCGCGTCGCGCGCCTTTCGTTTCTGTTTCTTTCGCCCGGATCGTGACGGTGTCAGCCCTTTTTGCGCTGGCCACGGCCAGCCTCGCGCCGGTCGCCGCGCTCGCGAAAACGCCGCCGCCCAAAGCCGTGCTCGATGCTTCCGCGGTGGCGGCACCGGATCGTTACAGCGCGGACGCCGCGCAGCAGATCTTTGCCGCCGGCGGCAATGCGGTCGACGCCGCCGTCGCGATGGCCTTTACGCTGGCCGTGACCCGTCCGGATGCCGGCAATATTGGCGGTGGCGGCTTCATGACCGTGTTGATGGACGGCAAGCCGTACTTTCTCGACTACCGCGAGCGCGCGCCGCAGCAGGCGACCCGCGACATGTACCTCGACGACAAGGGCAACCTGGTGCCGGGCATGAGCGTGATCGGGCATCGCGCGGTGGGCGTGCCGGGGACCGTCGAAGGCCTGTGGGAGGCGCAGCAGCGTTTCGGCAAACTGAAGTGGAAGCAGGTGCTGGCGCCCGCGATCCGTTACGCCACCGATGGTTTCGTGGTCGAGCCGTGGCTGCAGCAGCGCCACGATACGGCGGCGAAGAATTTCGCCGGCAAGACCAATTTCGACGCTTACTTCTCGAATCTCAAAGCGGGCGCGACGTATCGCCAGCCCGAGCTTGCGCAAACCCTGTCGCGCCTTGCCGGCGACGGCGGCCGCGAATTCTACGAAGGCCGCACCGCGGATCTGATCGCGCAGCAGATGTACGGCCACGGACTCGTCACGAAGCAGGACCTGATGCAGTACAAGGCCGTGTGGCGCCAGCCGCTCACCGCCGATTGGAACGGCTACCAGGTCGTCACCGCGCCGCCGCCGAGTTCGGGAGGCGTCGGGCTGATTCAGATGCTGAAGATGAAGGCCGATCTGAAGCAGGCTTTCGACGGCCTTGAATTGAATTCGGCGCCGTATATCCACCTGATCGCGCAGATCGAGGACCGCGTGTTCGCCGACCGTCAGCAATACCTGGGCGATCCGGATTCGTACAAGGTGCCGGTCGACAAACTGATCGACGACGCCTACCTCGCGCAACGTGCCGACGAAGTCACGCCCGACGAGGTTCCCGGCGCCACGCCGGTCAAACCCGGGCTTGGCGATGCGTTGCCCGAAAAGGCGCAAACCACGCATTTCTCAGTGGTCGACAAGTGGGGCAATGCCGTGTCGAACACCTACACGCTGAACGGCGATTTCGGCTCCGGCGTGGTGGTGGACGGCGGGGGCTTCCTGCTGAACGACGCCATGGACGATTTCGTCACCAAACCGGCCAGCGCGAACCCATCCGGCGCGAGCGGCGTGGAAGTCAACACGGTGGCGCCGGGCCGCCGCCCGCTTTCGTCGATGACGCCGACGCTGCTGCTGAAGGACGGCAAGATCGCGCTCGTGATCGGCACGCCGGGCGGGTCGCGGATTCTGACCACGATTTTCCAGGTGATGACCGACCTGTTCGACTTCGGCATGACGCCGACGGACGCGCTCGCCGCGATGCGTTTTCATCACCAGTTGTTGCCGCAGAAGACGATCTACTTCGAGCCGTATCGTCCGATCACGGGTGAACTGGCCGAGCAACTGCAGGCGAAGGGCTACACGCTCGAAGGCCAGTCGTTCAACGGCGACGTGCAGATGATCCGCGTGCAAGGCACGACGCCTGAGCCGGCTGCGGACCCGCGTGGCGTGGGGGTGGGGCGTGTGATACGGTGAGGCGGGGGTTTCGCGATCGACGATCGACGATCAACGAATCAACGTATCAACGTATCAACGTATCAACGACTAACCACACCGAACGCATGAGCGGACAAAAACTCAACCTACTCGTACTGCCTGGCTACCAGGGCTCCGGCGCAGGCCACTGGCAAACCCGCTGGGAGGCGCTCGATCCTGCTTTCACGCGCGTGCAGATGGCGGACTGGGACCACCCTTCGCGCGACGCCTGGTGCCGCACGCTCGACGCCGCAGTGACCGCCGCCGATGCGCCCGTGGTGTTCGCCGCGCATAGCCTCGGCTGCCTGACAACTGCGTTCTGGGCCTCGCAGTACGCGAGCGCCGAGCAGCTCGCGAAGGTGGCGGGCGCGTTACTGGTGGCCGTGCCCGATCCCTCCGGCAGTCATTTTCCGCAAGATGCCAGCGGCTTCGCACCGGTCCCGCTCACGCGCTTGCCATTTGCCAGCATTGTCGTGGCGAGCAGCGACGATCCGTACGGCGGCGAGCCGTTCTCACAGAACTGCGCGAGCGGCTGGGGCAGCCGTTGGATCGGCATCGGCCCGCGCGGTCATATCAATGCCGATAGCGGACTCGGCGATTGGGATGAGGGGCGGCGCTGGCTGGGCTCGTTCGGCGAAGAAGGCTGAGCAGGTTTTCGCGGAACACGAGGGCGGATCGCGCTGCTCCGCATTTTGCGGCCTGACGTGTGTTGCCAAGCTGGGCCGTGTGCCGCCGACCTGGGCTGCGACGCCATAACAACGCCGCAGCGCAGGCCTCAGGACGCCCCCGTGTGCTCCCCGCTCCTCAAATCACCGACTGCTTGCGCAACGCTGCAATCCTCGCCTCGTCATACCCCAGCACATCACGCAGAATGCTCTCCGTGTGCTCACCCAGCGTAGGCGGGGCAGTCAGCGCTTCAGGCGGCGTGCCGCTCATTCTGATCGGATTGCGCACCAGTTTGACCGCGCCGGCCGACGGGTGCGGCAGATCGACCTGCATGCCGCGCGCCACCACCTGCTCGTTCTCGAAGACTTCGCCGAGATCGTTGATCGGTCCGCACGGTACACCCGCCGCCTCCAGCGCCGTGATCCACTGATGTTTGCCCTGCAGCCGCACCATGTCGACGAGAATCGGCACGAGGGTCTCGCGGTGACGCACGCGCGCCGGGTTGGTGGTGAAGCGCTCGTCGTCGGCCAGTTCCGGGCGGCCGCCCGCCTCGACGAACTTGCGGAATTGCCCGTCGTTGCCGACCGCGACGATGATCCAGCCGTCGCTGGTCTGGAAGGTCTGGTAGGGCACGATGTTCGGATGCGCATTGCCCCAGCGCACCGGCGGCTGGCCGCTCGCGAGGAAGTTCGAATTCATGTTGGCGAGCATCGCGACCTGCACGTCGAGCAGCGCCATGTCGATGTATTGACCTTCACCCGTGCGGTCGCGGTGCGTGAGCGCGGTCAGCACGGCGACGGTCGAATACATGCCGGTCATGAGGTCGGCGATCGCCACGCCGGCCTTCTGCGGACCGCCGCCCGGCTGGCCGTCGCGCTCGCCGGTAATGCTCATGAAGCCGCCGATACCCTGCACGATGAAGTCGTAGCCCGCACGCTGCGCATACGGCCCGGTCTGCCCGAAACCGGTCACCGAGCAATAGATCAGATCGGGCTTCACTTCCTTGAGCGACGCGTAATCCAGACCGTACTTCTGCAACTGGCCGACCTTGTAGTTCTCCAGCACCACATCGCTTTGCGCAGCCAGTTCGCGGATGATCCGCTGGCCTTCGGGCGAGGCGATGTCGACGGTGACCGAGCGCTTGTTGCGGTTGGCCGCGAGGTAGTAGGCGGCCTCGCGCGTGTCCGCGCCGTCCGGCGTTTTCAGGTACGGAGGGCCCCAATGCCGCGTGTCGTCGCCAACTTCCGGGCGTTCGATCTTGATCACGTCGGCGCCGAAATCGGCAAGCGTCTGTGCGCACCACGGCCCGGCGAGCACACGTGTGAGGTCCAGCACGCGGATATGACTGAGAGCGCCCATGTTGTTCGATGTCTCCTAGGTGGCCGAAGCGGCGCGCAAGGCGCCGCGGATGGAGGCAATCTTAAGCGATTCCCGCGCGCCGGCGCAGTCGGCCGAACGGCATAGGACGAATCGCGTACGCCGTCTGCACCCGCCGTGTCTCGCGCTGCCCGCCCAAACCTGGCCGAACGGCTAACTGGCGGACGGGCCGTCGCGCACGGGCGCCGATCCCGTATAATCAGTCGTTTAAGAAACAGACACTTGGCGCATCCCACGATGCCGCCGGTCACAGCCAGGACCGTCCCCCGCACGCTATGAAAGCCGCCGAAATCCGCGAGAAATTCCTCAAGTTCTTCGAATCGAAGGGCCATACGATCGTTCGCTCGTCGAGCCTTGTGCCCGGCAACGACCCGACCCTGCTCTTCACCAATTCGGGAATGGTGCAGTTCAAAGACGTGTTCCTCGGCGCGGAATCGCGTCCGTATTCGCGTGCCACGACCTCGCAGCGCAGCGTGCGCGCGGGCGGCAAGCATAACGATCTGGAAAACGTCGGCTACACCGCGCGTCATCACACATTCTTCGAAATGCTGGGCAACTTCTCGTTCGGCGACTACTTCAAGCGCGACGCGATCCATTACGCGTGGGAATTGCTGACGGGCGTTTACCAGTTGCCGAAAGACAAGCTGTGGGTCACCGTCTATCACGAAGACGACGAAGCGCACGACATCTGGGCGAAAGAAGTGGGGGTGCCGGTCGAGCGCATCATCCGCATCGGCGACAACAAGGGCGCGCGCTACGCGTCGGACAACTTCTGGCAAATGGCCGACGTCGGCCC
>JARLJF010000127.1 GCA_031291335.1 Pandoraea sp.
CAATGCGCGAGCAGACCCACGCTTCGGGCCGTTGCAAACAACGCGAACGATGCGTCGCGTGGCAACGCCAATTGCGCCGCCAGGGCAGCAAGCGCAACGTCGATATTCGGCTTGAGCCCGGTCAGTTCAACCACCTTGTCGATGAACGACATGAGTTCTTGAGGTGGATTCAGCACGTCGAGCAATGCGCCTGCCCGCGGATCGCCGTCCGGATACAGATGATGTCCGAACCCCGGGATGGGAATGGCCGACTGCAAGTGATGGGCGACGACGTACTCCGCACCGAGTCTTCCGACGTCGTCAAACACGGCCCGCACGCGGCCCGACGCATCGCCATGCAGCGGGCCGGAGAAAGTCGCGAGTCCCGTGAGCAGGCATCCCGGCAGCGACGCGCCGGTGGAGGCGGTAATCCTCGCGGCGAACGCCGAACTCGTAATCTCGTGGTCGGCCACGAGGACCATGGCACGGCGGATCAGTTCGGCGCCATCGCGGTCCTGGCCCCAGCCGAGCGCGAGCCGTTCATGCGTCGGTTGTGCCTTCGCGTCACACTGCGCGCCAAACGCTTGCGCGATGAGCGCCACGAGCCGGCCAGCCTCGACATGCAGTGCGCTGTCCGTGCGTCCGTGGGTCGAGTGCCCGTTGGCCGCGAGCGCCGCCAGCGAAGTGAACGCGCATTGCCTGCCTCGCTCGTCGCCCTGTAGCGGCAGGTCACCGGTTTCGAAGGAAACGGGCGCGCGCGCATTCCAGAGAATGGCTGCCACCTCCTCAAGCGTGGCCGTGTCCGAAAGCCGGATGCTATCCCGTCCCCGGTAATACGGCCGACCTTTCGAGAAGGTGGTGATGCCGCTGTAAATGCAGGGCTCCGCACCGAATATCGTCCCGGCGGCGAGCGCTTCGCGCTTGCGTCCCACCTGTTTTTTACGGCACAGACCGGCGACATCCTCCGCACGATAGAGGCTTTTGCGCGGGTCATGCGGATCCGGCATGACAGCGATGTTGCCTCGACTTACGTACGCGTAGACAGTCTGCGCCTGCACTCCGAGTTGTCGAGCCGCTTCCGTCAGAGTGATCCAGTTTCGCATGGGATGGCAGGCAAGGTGATGCGGCGGCCGGGGTAGCGGGGCAAGTGCGATCCGGATCGCGCCTTGCATACGAGCGCGCCCGATCCAGCGTCAATAGTGACGTTTTTTCAGGTAAAAGTCATCTCGGCGGGGCGCCGCTCCAGGATTTCCACGAGAATATCGCCCGGCGATCGCACGAAGCAGGCTCTGACGCCGGGGCGAACCTGCTTGACCGGCTCGACGATTTCCGCGTCGCAGCGCAACAGATGCTCGAACGCGGCGTCGAGATCGTCCACGACCACGCCGAAATGATCGATGCCCTGCTTTTGCTGGCTATCAGGGCGGCCGGTTTGGGCGCCCGTCAGCGCCGTGATGAAAAGGTTGATGCTGCCGATGCGCAAATCCACTCGCCCCGGGCGGCGCACGATCTCCGCGTTCAGGCAGCGCGCAAACCATGCGGCGGTGGCTTCGGCATCCGCCGAGCACAGTTGCAGATGATCCCACTTGAATTCAATCATTCGATTTCACCAGATAGTTGAAAGCGTCACAGTTCGATGCGGGAAAGCTTCCCCAGCAGCACGGAGTACGAGAGTGCGCCGAGCAGGCATATCGCGCCCATCAGGTTGAGCGCCCAGTAGAAGTGACCGGTGTGGTGGGTGATGTAGCCGATCATGAGCGGGGTGGTGACGGCCGCGATGTTGGCCGCTAGGCTAGTGATGCTGCTGGTCAGTCCCACGTACTGCCGAGGCGCGATTTCGGAGACGGCGGCCCACGACATCGATCCGACGCCCTGCGCGAAGAACGCGATCGTCAGGATGGCGATCACCCCCTCGTTCGACTCGACGAAATTGACGAGTACGATAGACGCGCCGAGCAGCGTGCCAATAATGAGCGGTGCCTTGCGTGCAGTGGAAATCGACACGCCGCGTCGGATGAAAAAGTCTGAGAGAAAGCCGGCAAGGAGAATGCCGACCGTCGCGCCGATAAAAGGGAGTGCCTGGAAGATCCCGACCTTGATCATCGACATGTGACGCGCTTCGATCAGATAGGTCATGAACCAGGTGGTGAAGAAGACCAGCAAGGTGTTGTTGCAGAACTTGCCGATGCAGATGGCGAGAATCTGCCGGTAGCTGAGCAGCTTGAGTGCCATGCGCCAATCGAACTTCTCACGGGGCTTGCGCGCCACCGTACCGCCTTCATTGATGTATTGCAGTTCGGCGGCATTCACGCCCGCGTGCTGATGTGGATCACGGTAAACCCGGTACCAGAGAAAACTGAACAGTATGCCGAAGCCGCCCGTCACGTAAAAGACCGTACGCCAACCGTACGCGGCGGAGATCCACAACAGCAAGCCGGTGAACAAGGGCGTCCCGATGTATTGCCCCATGACATAGACGCTGGTCGCGAAACCGCGCTCCCGGGCGGGAAACCACAACGTCACGGCGCGCGCGTTCGAAGGGAAGGCCGGCGCCTCCATTGCGCCGATTGCGAGCCGCGAGCCGAGCAACATGTGATAGCCGGTCGCGAAACCCTGCGTCAACGTGGCGAATGACCAGCCGAGGAGGGACAGCCCATAGGCGAGGCGCGAGCCGAGAACGTCGGTCAGTATGCCGCCGGGCACTAGAGCAATGGAATAGGCTAGGCCGAATCCGGCAAACAGTTCGCCCATCTCCATCCTGTTGAGCGCAAGGCCTTTCGAGAGGCCCGGCGCAACGATACCTAGCGCCGACCGGTCCACGTAATTGAGGATGGTTGCCGCGAGCAGCATCGAGAGCACGACGTACCGCACCCTGGAGCGTTTCGTGGTATCCGCGTAAGCCGGGTTTCGGCCCGGCAATGTGTGTTCCTCTACGGCTTTCATCGGTGTCTCCAGAACATTCGCCAGTTGTTTTTTTATAGTTGGCGCAAGGGTGATTTATCCACGGCCGACAAACGGCATGGTGGTCGCCATGATGGTCATGTTGAGGACATTGGCTTCGAGCGGAAGACTGGCCATGTGCACGACCGCATTCGCCACGTGCGTCACATCCATTCTTGCTTCGGGCGCCATGCTTCCATCCGCTTGAAGTACGCCGCGGTTCATACGTTCCGTGAGTGATGTCGCCGCGTTGCCAATATCGATCTGGCTGCAGGCGATGTTGAATGCGCGTCCATCCAGCGCGATCGATTTGGTGATGCCGGTGACGGCATGTTTCGTTGCCGTATAGGCGATGGTATGCGGCCTCGGCGAGTGGGCCGAGATCGATCCGTTGTTGATGATTCGTCCCCCTTGAGGAGACTGCGCTTTCATCAGGCGATAAGCGGCCCGGGCGCACAGAAAGACGCCGGTCAGATTGGTGGCCACAACATCGTTCCAGAAATCGACCTCGTAGTCTTCCAGGGGAACAGCCCCCGCGTTGCGGCCCGCGTTGTTGAAGAGCACGTCGAGCCGGCCGAATGCCTCGGCGATCTGCGAAAACGCGTGTTCGACCGATGCAGCGTCGGCAACGTTGGCCTGGAATACATGCGCTTCTCCGCCGGCAAGGCCGATTGCCTCCTTCGTTTCCAGCAACGGCTCGGCTCTGCGGCCGATCAGCGCGACGGCGAATCCAGCATTGGCGAGCGCAAGGGCGGCGCTACGGCCGATGCCGGAGCCGGCGCCCGTAACGGCTGCGAACTTTTTCGATGCAGGCATTTGACTTCCTCTCAACGATTCAATTGAACATGGGAAAGAGAGTTGCATTCGCGAGACGCGGTGAGCAATCTTGATTCATTGAATCAACATCTGAGGGCCTTGCCGATGGGGATCGCACCAGGGTTTTCCTGAGGTGCGTGTTGCCGGCAGGGAAGCGGAAGGGAGGCGTAGACGCAAACGAATCGCAACGCGCAGGTGCCGCGAGCAATAAGGGGTGAATCACGAACGAGGAGTTGATTCATCCAATCAACATTGACGCTCCGATCTGCGGTTTCGTAGTCTCTCGACATCTGTCTACCCAAGGAAAAATCATGTCGGAAGATAAACGCACCAGCCTGTTGATTGCGCGAAAGGTTCCCACCGCTGTGGCGAATCGCGCTGAGGCCGAATTCCATGCCTTCGTGACCGAGTCCGATATGGACTCGTGGTCTGTCGTCGACTTTTGCACGAAGCACGAGGTGCCGGCCGTCCTGATCGGGAAGAAATCCGGTTTGCAGGCGGAGCACATTGCCGCGCTGCCTTCGACCGTCAAGATCATTGCGAACGCGAGCGCGGGCATCGATCACATGGACGTGGCTGCCGCCCGCGAAAGGGGAATCGTCGTCACGAACGCGCCCGATGCGTTGACCGAATGCACGGCTGATTTCTGCATGCTGCTCGTGCTGGCGGCCTGCCGTCGCGCGTCGGAGTACGAACGAATCATGCGAAACGGATGGGGGAAATCGTTCGGCATGACCGGGATGCTGGGCACGCGAGTGAATGGCAAGACGCTCGGTATCGTCGGATTCGGCCGTATCGGCCGGGCGGTCGCGAAGCGTGCGCAGGGTTTCGGTATGCGCGTGATCTACACGGACATCCGCCGTGCGGATCCGTCGCTGGAGAATGGCGCGACGTTTTACCCCAGCCTCGAAGAAATGCTGCCGCATTGCCAGGTGCTCACGCTGCACGTGCCGGGAGGGGGCGTCCCGCTGATGTCGACAAACGAGTTTGGACTGTTGCCCAAGGGCGCGGTTTTTGTCAACGCGGCGCGTGGCGGCCTGGTGGACGAAGACGCGCTCTACGAAGCCCTGACTTCGGGACATCTGTTCAGCGCGGGGCTGGACGTGTACCAGAACGAGCCCAACGTCGACAAGCGCTTCGCAGAACTCGACAACGTGTTCCTGACGCCCCATATGGCCAGCGCCACGATCGAGACCCGCGACCAGATGGGGTTTACGGCGCTGGATAATGTCGCCGCCGTGCTGGATAGCCGGCCCGCCTTGAATCCGGTCTGAGGTTCGACGCAAGGTACCTGGACGAAGCAAATCTGCGCGTAAGGTATTAGCATGGCGCAATAAATTCTAAAGGCATGTCTCGCATGGGTTCGGCAAGACATGCCTTTAATCGCCCCCTTAAAATCGTCCATCTTCACCTCATCAAACGTTTGCATTCTCACAACGCGATGTTGTTTGAGGCGTTGCCAATTCTTACATTAGCCTTCCTGACAAATTCGCCATTTTCGCGCCATGCAGGCGTTGGTGCTACCGATCTAGCATAGGTCCTGTTTCACCGGGAGAGGCGCGGGCATAGTCCCCGGCAACATGTATTCATGTTTGCCGGCTTCGGCATGTCAATGCTAAAGCAGCGCGGCCTTCCAGCTACGGCGATTCAATTCCTTATCGGTACTCTCTCGGGCGCGTTTCATGTGGATCGTCAACGTTGCGCTTAAGCGGCCATACACGTTCATCGTGATGGCCATTCTGATCTTGCTGGCGACGCCATTCGTGCTGTTGACCACGCCGGTCGACGTGCTGCCGGAAATCAATATTCCGGTGGTCAGCATCATCTGGAATTACACGGGCTTGTCGGCCGAAGACATGGCCAACCGCATCACGTCCGTCAACGAGCGCAGTCTGACCACCACGGTCAACGACATCGAGCACATAGAATCGCAGTCGCTGCAGGGCATCACGATTCTCAAGATATTCCTGCAACCAAACGCGAACATTCAGACCGCGATCGCGCAGACGGTTGCGGTCGAACAGGCGCAGCTCAAACAGATGCCGCCAGGCGCCACGCCGCCTTTGGTGATTAGTTATTCGGCCTCCAGCATCCCGGTGATCCAGCTCGGCTTGTCCAGCCCGAAGCTCTCCGAGCAGGCGCTCAACGACACCGCGCTGAACTTCCTGCGCCCGCAGCTGGTGACGATTCCAGGCGCCGCCGTGCCGTATCCGTACGGCGGCAAATCGCGCCTGATCTCGGTCGACCTCGACACGCGCGCGTTGCTCGCAAAGGGCCTGACGCCTTCGGACGTGGTCAGCGCGTTTAATGCGCAAAATCTGATTCTGCCGACCGGCACGGCCAAGATCGGGCCCAAGGAATACACGATCAATATGAACGGCTCGCCCGCTACGGTGGAGGGGCTCAACGATATTCCGGTGCGCACGCTCAACGGTGCGACGACGTATCTGCGTGAAGTTGCCCACGTGCGTGACGGCTTCTCGCCGCAGACCAATATCGTGCGGCAGGACGGACACCGCGGTGTGTTGATATCGGTGCTGAAAAACGGCAGTGCGTCGACACTCTCGATCGTCAATACGTTGCATGCCCTGCTGCCGAACGTGCGTGCCGCGTTGCCGCCGGACCTGAAGATCACGGCCTTGTTCGACCAGTCGGTGTTCGTGAAAGCGGCCGTGCAGGGCGTGGTGCGCGAAGCGGTGGTCGCCGCCGCATTGACTGCTGCAATGATTCTGCTGTTCCTCGGCAATTGGCGCAGCACCTGCATCATCGCGATCTCGATCCCGCTGTCGATCCTGTCCTCGCTGATCGCACTGCACGCCCTCGGGCAAACCATCAACATCATGACGCTGGGCGGTCTTGCGCTGGCCGTCGGGATTCTGGTCGACGATGCGACGGTGACGATCGAGAATATCGAACGGCATCTGCATATGGGCACGAATCTGCACGATGCGATTCTCGACGGCGCGGGCGAAATCGCGATACCGGCACTCGTCTCGACGCTGTGCATCTGTATCGTGTTCGTGCCGATGTTCTTCCTGACCGGTGTCGCGCGTTATCTGTTCGTGCCGCTTGCCGAAGCGGTGGTGTTCGCAATGCTCGCCTCGTACATTCTGTCGCGCACGCTCGTGCCGACGCTGGCGATGCTGCTGATGGGGCACGCGCACAAGCCTAAGGCCGGCACCAGTCCGAGTCTGTTCAGACGCATCTATCTGCGCTTCGATAGCGGTTTCGAGCGCATGCGGGGCGCTTACATCGTGATTCTCAGCAGCGTGCTGGTGCGCCGCGGCAGGTTCGGCAGCGTGTTTCTCGGTTTCTGCGTCGTCTCGATGAGTCTTGTTTTTGTGCTCGGCGAAGACTTCTTTCCGAGCGTCGACGCCGGCGACATTCGTCTGCACATGCGTGCGCCGACCGGCACGCGCATCGAGGAAACCGCGCGTCTCGCGGACGAAGTCGAGAAGGTGATTCGCGAGGTCGTGCCGCCTAAGGAACTTGCCACGATCCTCGATAACCTCGGCTTGCCCTACAGCGGTATCAACCTCTCGTATAGCAACGCGGGCACGATCGGCACGCTCGACGGCGAAATTCAGGTGGCTTTGAACGAGGGCCACAAGCCGACGCAACGCTACATGGACAAACTGCGCACGATCTTGCCGCAGCGCTTTCCGGGCGTCGAGTTCTTCTTTCAGCCGGCCGACATCGTTACGCAGATTCTCAACTTCGGCCTGCCCGCCGCAATCGACGTGCAGATTGCCGGTGCGGATCAGCAGGGCAACTTCGACATAGCACGCAAGCTGCTGAAACAGGTGCGGATGATTCCAGGCACCGTCGACACCCACATCCAGCAGAAACTGGACGAACCGGCGATCAATCTTCAGATGGATCGCACCCGCCTGCAGCAACTCAATCTGAGCGCGAGCAACGTGGCGCAGAACGTGCTCATTTCCTTGTCGGGCAGTTCGCAGACCTCGCCGGGTTTCTGGTTCAACAATAAAAACGGTGTGGAATACAGCGTCGCGGTGCAAACTCCGCAGTATCAGGTGTCGTCGATCGATGAACTGTTGCGCACACCGGTCTCCGGTTCCGCCAACGGGCCGACGCAACTGCTCGGCAACCTGGTACGGGTCTCGCCGCAGACTCAGTTCGCGGAAGTCACACACTACAACATCAGGCCGGTGATCGATCTGTACGTGAGCGTCGAGAAGCGCGACCTGGGCAGCGTGGCGAATCAGGTCGACAAGCTCGTCGATAACGTGCGGGCCTCGCTGCCGCGCGGCAGTCAGATCACAGTGCGCGGCCAGGTTCAGACCATGCGCAGTTCGTTCTTCGGTCTGGGCCTTGGCGTAGCGATGGCGATCGTGCTGGTGTATCTGCTGATCGTGGTGAATTTCCAGTCATGGGTCGATCCGCTGATCATCATCAGCGCCTTGCCCGCGGCACTGGCAGGCATCGTCTGGATGCTGTTCCTGACCGGCACGCATTTAAGTGTGCCCGCCTTGACCGGCGCGATCATGACGATGGGTGTCGCCACTGCCAATAGTATTTTGATGGTGTCGTTCGCGCGCCAGCGGCTCTCCGCCGGTGCACCGCCGCTCACCGCCGCGCTCGAAGCCGGTGCAAGCCGGATCAGGCCAGTGCTGATGACCGCGTTCGCGATGATCATCGGCATGATTCCGATGGCGCTGGGTCTCGGCGAGGGCGCCGAGCAGAACGCGCCGCTTGGCCGCGCGGTGATCGGTGGATTGCTGTTCGCCACCGTGTCCACGCTGTTTTTCGTGCCGCTGGTGTTCGCGGCCATTCATACGCGCCTCGCGCGGCGCCACCGCGACGATGACGACACAGACACGACGGGTGGCCACGGCCACGGCAACGACGGCCCCGCGCCGGACCACGGCGGCGCAGGCAAGCCCGCGTAACCTTAATTGACGGCTGACTGAGATAGCTGACTGAGATGACCGAAAAAACTCATGCATCGCTGGCGATTCCCGCGCGCGAGACCGAAGGCGGCCACGTTTTGCCGCCGCGCAATCGCGAATGGAAGCGCGCCAAAATCGCCGTCTGGATCGTGCTGGTGCTGCTCGCCCTGGGCGCCTTGCGCACGGTGATCGCGAATGTTCTGCAAAACCGCTCGGTCGCTGATTCGACGAAGCAGAACGCCACGCAGTATGTGACCGTGGTGAGCCCGACGCAAACCGACGGTGGCGGCAGCACCTTGTTGCCGGGCACGTTGCGCGGCAATGTCGAATCGCCGATCTACGCGCGCTCCACCGGTTATCTGCTGCACTGGTACGCCGATATCGGCGCGCGCGTGAAGCAGGGGCAACTGCTCGCCGATCTGGATACGCCGGAAATCGATCAGGAACTCGCGCAGGCATTGGCGCAGCGTCAGCAAACCAGTTCGAGCCTCGGCCTCGCCAAAAGCTCGCTGGACCGCTGGCAGCAACTGCGTCAACGCGATGCGGTCTCGCAGCAGGAACTCGACGAGCGGCAGAGCACCTACACGCAGGACCTTGCCAACCTCGCCGCCGCCGATGCCAACGTGAAGCGCCTGCAGCAACTTGAATCCTTCAAACGGATCGTCGCGCCGTTTGCGGGTGTGGTCACGCAGCGCAATGTCGATGTCGGCGACCTGATCGACGCAGGCAGCGGTACGAGTCGCGCGCTGTTCGCGCTGGCGCAGTCGGATCCGCTGCGCGTCTATGTGCAACTGCCGCAGGCGTATGCGCAGAACGTGTCGGTCGGACAGAAGGTCGTGGTTACGCAGGCCGAATTGCCGGGGCAGCAGTTCCACGGCACGATCACGCACATCTCCGGCGCGATCGACGTGCCGACCCGCTCGCTGCAAATCGAAGTGACCTTGCCGAATCCTGACGACACGCTGCGACCGGGTGCGTATGTTCAGGTGGCCGTGCCGGCTGTCGCGCATGCGAAATTAATGGTGCCGGGCAATGCCTTGCTGTTTCGCGCCGAAGGTCCGCGGCTCGCGGTGGTCGATGCGAAGGGCAATGTGGCGTTGCACAAGGTCGTGATCGCGCAGGACCTGGGGCAGTCGCTCGAAATCGAAAGCGGAATCGAGGCGAACGACAAGGTCATCGTCAACCCGAGCGATTCGATCGCGGACGGCGATCACGTTCAGATCGCGCCGCCTCAGACAAGCGGCAAGGGGGCGTCGTGATCGCGAAGCAGGCGGCCGCTGATCGGGCACGAACGACACGAACGACATTCACAGCACTCGCGGCCGCCGCGAGCGCCGCGTTGCTGGCCGCGTGCACAGTCGGCCCGGACTATCAGCGGCCGCAAGCCGAAGTACCGCCGGCCTGGCAAACCGATTCGTACTGGCGCGTCGCGGTTCCTTCGCACGCGCCGATCTCACCGGAGTGGTGGAGTGCGTTTGGCGATCCGACGCTCGCCACGCTGGAAACGCAGGCGCTCGCGCAGAATCAGACATTGGTCGCGGCGAGCGCGCACTATGAGCAGGCCAAGGCCACGCTCGCGAACACCCGTGCGCAGCAGATTCCTGAAGTCGATCTGAGCGCATCCGGGTCGCGCTTCAGGATTTCGCAGAACCGCCCGCTGACGAATTACGCCACACCGACCATGTCGACGGTGCAGAACAATCTGCAACTCGGCCCGACGATCAACTACGACACCGATCTATTCGGCCGGATACGTCGTGAGGTGGAAGGTGCTGCGGCCTCCGCGCAACAATCGGCCGACGACCTCGCTAACGCACGGCTAGTCCTCACCACCGATCTCGCCACCGATTATTTCTCGCTGCGTGAGCTCGACGCCGAGATCGACGTGCTGAATCAATCGGTGAAATTGCAGCAAAAAGCGCTCGACTACGTCACGGCCGAGCACGATCTCGGCTCGGTGTCGGGGCTCGACGTGCTGCAGCAAAAGTCGCTGCTCGATTCGACGCGTGTGCAGGCGCAACTGCTGCTGAATCAGCGCGCGCAGTTCGAACATGCAATTGCCGCATTGGTGGGCGTGCCCGCGCCGCAGTTCGCGATCGAACCGAAAGTACTCGACGTGCGGGTGCCGGCAATTCCGCTTGGGCTTCCAAGCGACGTCTTGCAACGCCGCCCGGATATTGCATCGGCGGAGCGCGCAATGGCTGCGGCGAACGCGCAGATCGGCGTCGCCAAGGCAGCGTTCTTCCCGAGCCTGACGCTGACGCCGGGCATCGGCTGGGAAAGCACGCAGTTCGCCAGTTTGCTGAGCGCGCCTACGCTAATGTGGACACTCGGCGCGACGGTCGGCCAGGTGCTGTTCGACGGCGGCCGCCGTGCGGCGAACGTGCAATTCGCGAGCGAAGGCTACAAGGCCACCGAGGCGAACTACCGGCAAACCGTGCTCATTGCGTTCCAGCAGGTCCAGGACGGCATCACGGGCCTCTCGGTGCTGGACGGTGCGGCGAAGCAGTCGAGCGAGGCGGTGACCGATGCGCAGCATCTGCTGGCGCTCGCCAACGACCGTTATTCGGGCGGCCTGGTCGCCTACCTCGACGTCATCACGGCGCAGCAGTCGCTGCTGACCAGCGAGCGTCAGGACGTGCAGATTCACGGCCAGCAGATGACGCTGTCGGTTTCGCTAGTTAAGACGATGGGCGGCGGCTGGAATGCCGGCACGGACGTATCGGGCGCCCAGCCGCCTGGCAACACGGCGGACACGAAGGAGGCGATGGCTCCCGCGAAGTGAGCCGCCCGAAAAATGACACGGCCAGGCAGGAAAGAGGAAAACGAGGCGTTTCGTATAATGCAGAGACAAGGGGAAGTGCATGAAATTGCTGATTGTTGAAGACGAGCATAAGGTGGTGGACTACCTGCGCTCCGGTTTGACAGAGCAGGGCTGGGTCGTCGACGTCGCGCTCGACGGCGAGGAAGGCATGCATCTGGCCACCGAATTCGACTATGACGTGATCGTCCTCGATGTGATGCTGCCCAAACGCGACGGCTTTAGCGTGCTGAAGGCGCTGCGCATGCGCAAGTCGACGCCGGTCATCATGCTGACCGCCCGCGATCACGTGAACGACCGCGTGCGGGGCTTGCGCGAAGGCGCCGACGACTACCTCACCAAACCCTTTTCCTTCCTCGAACTGGTCGAGCGCCTGCATGCTCTCGCGCGCCGTACGCGTTCGCAGGAGTCGACACTGATTTCGGTGGGCGATCTGTTCGTCGATCTGATCGGCCGGCGCGCCACCCGAGACGGGTTGCGCCTCGACCTGACCGCCAAGGAGTTCCAGTTGCTGAGCGTACTGGCCCGCCGCCAGGGCGACATCCTCTCGAAGACCGCTATTACCGAACTCGTGTGGGACGTCAACTTCGACAGTCATACGAACGTGGTCGAAACCGCAATCAAACGACTGCGCGCCAAGCTCGACGGCCCGTTTCCCTCCAAGCTGCTGCATACCGTGCGCGGCATGGGTTATGTGCTCGAAGTGCGTGAGGAGGCTGAACAATCATGAACCGCTCGATCGCCCGCCGCCTCGCGCTGATGTTCGCGCTTGTGGCGCTGTTCGTGTTCACGCTGGTCGGCACCGGGCTGTTTCTGGTGTTGCGCACGCAACTCGAACACCATCTGCGCGAATCGCTCGACGATCGCACCGAGATCGCGCGCATCATCGTCTATCACGCGGTGACGCCGGAGAAGTGGCGCATGGCCCGCGA
>JARLJF010000128.1 GCA_031291335.1 Pandoraea sp.
AGGTCGATGTGGTGCCAGTCATCGCCGACACGAAGCCCGTTCCAGAAGTGAACGTCTACCGTGCTTCCGGTCCAGACCTTTCCCTTGACGATTTTGGTTGCGGGGTAGTAATGCTGCACCACCCCCGAGGTTGGATAGCACTGACCCAAGGCAGGATTTCCCGCTTGCTCGACCGCCAGATACGCGGTCCGCTTGTCCCAGGAAGCGGCTAGCGCCTCACGACAGTGGAGCATGAAATCCGCTGAGCGAGCCATGGTCAGGTATGACGGCGTGTGGCCGCGAATGACGCACGGCAGACAATCATGCCCGCCGTGCGTTGAATCAAGAAACGGCGTTCGTCCTCAGACCGCCGGGCCAAGTTCTGCGAGCAGCGTCTTGAGGGGCGTGGCGGCATCCGCCAGACGCGCCGGATCGATCACCGCGCGGCGACCGACGAGTTCGCGGGCCGCGAGAAACTCCTGCGCACGGTTGATGCTCGCCGCGGCAACCACGGCGCCATCGCGCAGATAGAACAGCATGAAGACGGCTGCCCCTTGCGCGTCCGGCAGACGACGTTCGACCACAGCGTCGTGACCGTCGGTCATGCCGACCATTTGCAGCTTCGCGTTGAACTGATCCGACCAGAACCACGGCGCGGTCGCCACGGCCTTCGGGGTGTCGCCATGCACCACGCTCGCAGCCACCTTGGCCATTTCACTGGCGCTCGGCACCGATTCCAGGCGAATACGACGGCCCAGCGCCGGATGCTCGTGGTGCGCGCAGTCGCCCACGGCCAGAATGGCCGGATCGCTCGTGCGTGCGAACTCGTCCACGACGATGCCGTTGTCGACCGCCAGACCGGCAGCCTGCGCGAGTTCGGTGTTCGGGATCAGACCGATACCGACCACCACCACGTCAGCCGGCAGGCGCTTGTCACCCGCCACGACGGCCACGACCTGGCCGGTGGCGTCCTGCTCCAGCGCTGTCACACCGACACCGACTTGCACGTCCACCCCATTGTCGCGGTGCAGCGTAGCGAAGAATCCGGCGAGATCGGCTTCCGCCACACGCGCCAGCAGACGCGGCGCCGCTTCGAGCACCGTCACGCTGCTGCCCGCCTTGACGGCGCTTGCCGCGACTTCCAGGCCGATGTAGCCGCCGCCGACCACGACGACACGCTTACCCGGCGCGAGCGCTTCACGCAGACGCTGAGCGTCGGCGATGTTGCGCAGGTAATAGACGTTCGATGCATCCCCGCCCGGAATGGGCAGCGGGCGCACACGTCCGCCAAGGGCCAGCACCAGATGGTCGTAGCCGAGCGTCTGGCCGTCATCGAACGTGACGGCGCGTGCCGTGCGGTCGATGGCGGTGGCGGTCACGCCGAGGCGCACGTCGATCTCGGCCTTCTCCCAGGCATCGGCCGGACGAATCAGCAGGCTGGCTTCATCGGCCTGACCGGCCAGAAAAGCCTTCGAGAGCGGCGGACGACGGTACGGCAGGTGCGTTTCGCTGCCGGCGAGCACGATGCGGCCGGTGTAACCGAGTTGGCGCAGGGCGAGGGCGGTTTCGCCGCCCGCCTGACCGGCGCCAAGAATGACAGTGGTGGAAGTAGCTTCGGACATGAGGATGTGTGCGAGAGAATTTGGCCGTCAGTGTAATGCATCGGGGCGCGGGTGGCGTCTTGAATACCGCGAAGATGGCCGTCCCGTCAGGTGATTTGGCCCGATGGGCCGGATCGTCCCGATGCCCGAAAACCCACCCGATCCGGGAGTGTTTGGTCAGGTAAAACCTTCGTCACAAAGCTGTCTTCCAAGCATTCATGCGGGTTTTCGGCGCGTTTTTACCGAGTTGTATGGTCTGGCGAATTAAGGCGTAGAGTGATTTCGTCGCGCAACATTGCCGCCGACGGAGGAGACGCCATGTCCTGGACACGTGAACAGAAGCATGTGGTAACGGCAAGCTATCTTGGGTGGACGCTAGACGCGTTCGATTTCTTCCTGATGGTGTTCGTACTCAAGGACATCGCGAAGGAGTTCAACACCGAACTTGGCAGCGTGGCATTCGCGCTGTTGCTGACGCTGGCGATGCGGCCAGTGGGTGCCTTTATCTTCGGGCGGTTGGGAGACAAATTCGGGCGACGACCGGCCATGATGGCCAGCGTATTGCTCTACGCCTTGCTGGAACTGGCCTCGGGCTTCGCGCCAAGCCTGACGGTGCTGCTGATCCTGCGCGCGCTCTTCGGTATCGCGATGGGCGGCGAGTGGGGCGTGGGCGCCGCGCTCACGATGGAAAGCGTGCCGACACATTCGCGCGGCATTGTCTCCGGGCTCTTGCAGGCCGGCTACCCCAGCGGGTACCTGCTGGCCTCGGTGGTCTACGGCCTCTTCTACGACAGCATCGGCTGGCGCGGCATGTTCTTCGTGGGCGTGCTGCCTGCGCTGCTCGTGCTCTACATTCGGCGTCATGTGCCCGAATCGCCGGCCTGGAAGAGCGGGGCGGCCGAACGGGCGGCGCCACGCGCGAACTTCCTGCAGGTGCTCACACGAGACTGGAAGCTGGCGCTGTACGCCATTGTGCTGATGACGGCATTCAACTTCTTCTCGCACGGTACGCAGGATCTGTATCCGACCTTCCTGCAAGTGCAGCACAAGTTCGATACCCATACGGTGAGCTGGATCGCCATCACCTACAACATCGGCGCAATCATCGGCGGCCTGTTCTTCGGGGCGATCTCCGAGAAGATCGGACGCCGCCGGGCGATCATCATCGCCGCACTCATCGCCTTGCCGGTGCTGCCGTTGTGGGCGTTCTCCAGCGGCGCCGTGCTGCTCGCGATCGGGGCGTTCCTGATGCAGATTTCGGTGCAGGGCGCCTGGGGCGTGATCCCGGCGCATCTGAACGAACTGTCGCCCGACGAGATTCGCGCCACATTCCCGGGGTTGGTCTATCAACTGGGGAATCTGTTCGCCTCGGTGAACGGCAACCTGCAGGCGAGCATCGCCAAGGCGCATGGCGGCAACTTCGGGCTGGCGATGGCACTCGTGGCCGGCACCGTGGCCGTGGTGATCGCCGTGATGGTCTACTTCGGACGCGAGCGGCGTGGTGTGGTGCTCAATACCGGGATCGACGTGACGCCGAGCAGCGGATTGCCACCGGGCGCCTCGGCCGTGCGCTAGGCCTCGCGAGCGACCCGCAAACCGGATGATGGCGGCGCGCCAGGGCATCAGTGCAGCGCCTGGCTCGCCGCCGTTGCGCGTCCTCTCAGCCAGTTGATGCTCGCGAACAGCAGGACCGCGAACACGATCAACATGGTGGCGACCGCGAGAATCGACGGATCGATCGAATCGCGGATGCCGCTCCACATCTGGCGCGGCACGGTCTTCTGGTCGGGCCCGCCGATGAAGAGGATCACGATGACTTCGTCGAACGACGTAGCGAAGGCGAACACGCTCCCCGTTGCCACGGCGGGCGTGATGAGCGGCAGCGTCACGCGCCGGAACGTGGTCCAGGGCGTGGCGCCAAGACCGGCCGCCGCCCGCAAGAGACTCTGGTCGAACGACAGCAGCGAGGCCGTCACGGTAATGACGACGAACGGCGTGCCCAGTGCCGCATGGGCCAGAATCACGCCGGGATAGGAGTTCACGAGCCCGAGCGGCGCGAAGATCAAATAGAAGCCCGCCGCCACCACGACGATCGGCACGATCATCGGCGAAATGATGATCGGCATGATGACCGACCGGAACGGAAACTGCGAGCGGCTCAAGCCGAGCGCTGCGAGCGTGCCCAGGCACGTCGCAATCAAGGTCGACGCCGCACCGATACCGATGCTGTTGAGCAGCGCGCGCTGCCAGTCGGGACTAGTCAGCGCCTGTTCATACCAGCGCATCGAGAAGCCGGTCAGCGGGTAAGAGAAGTACGAACCCGCGTTGAACGAGAGCGGCACAATCGCGAGAATCGGTGCGATCAGGAAGAACAGCGTGAGCGCGGTATGCAGGCGTACCCAGCGCGACGCCACGCGCTCCGTGAGTACCGTATTGCGTTTGTCCGGCATGGGCTTTGTCTCCTATGGCGCGAACGAATCAACCGAAGCGCAGCCGGTCAATGCCGACGATGCGGTTGAAGATGAAGTAGAAGACTGCCGTGAAGATCACCAGGTATGCGGAGAGCGCGCCCGCGAGTCCCCAGTTGAGTTGCGTGTTGGTCTGCATCGCAATGAGCTGACTGATCATCTCGTCGCCTGCGCCGCCGAGCAGCGATGGCGTGATGTAGTAGCCCAACGCCAGCACGAACACGAGAAAACACCCCGCACCCACCCCCGGCAACGTCTGCGGAATGTACACGCGAACGAATGCCGTGAAGGGATGCGCGCCCAGCGACTTCGCTGCCCGCATGTAAACGGGAGGCACGCTCTTCATCACCGAATAGATCGCGAGAATCATGTACGGCAACAGCACGTGCGTCATGCCGATCAGCACACCGGTGCGATTGAAGATGAGCGGGACGGGGTGCGTCGTGAGGCCCAGACTCGACAACAGGCTGTTGATAACGCCGCCCGGTTGCAACAGGACGTACCACGCCGTCGTGCGCACGAGCAGCGATGTCCAGAACGGCACGATGACGAAAAGCATCAGGCGATTGCTTTGCTTTTCGGGAAGATTCGCCAGCAGCCATGCGACCGGATAGCCAAGGACGAGACACAGCAGCGTCACGGTGGCGCTGATGGATATCGTGCGCACGAATGCCGCACGATATACCGACGCGTTCTCCGGCAACGAGGCCACGGCCCCTTGCGGCGTGACCTGCGCGTCCATGCCGGCGAGCAGATAGTCCGGCGTGGGCGACGTCGCAGCACGCTTGAGCAAACGCCACGTCTCGGGCGAACCCCAGCGCTCGTCGATCTCGATCAGCGCGGGCTTCCACGCGGGCGGAGCATCGTCGTTGACGGCGCGCGCAGTGCGCATGAGCAAGCTGCGGAATTCCGGCTGCGCGAAGTTCAGGCGTCGTGCGATGGTGCCGAGTTGTCCGCTCTCTCTCGCTTGCTTCAGACCTGCCGCGAGTTGCGCAAACGTTGTCTCGCCGGGTATGCCGTTGCCATCCCAGGCATCGAGCGCCCGGGCGAGTTGCGGCATCCCGTCGGCGACTTCCTGATTCTGCACGCTGCGGGCGAGCAGTAGCGCGATCGGTGCGATGAACGTCGAGAGCAGAAACACAATCAACGGCAGGGCGAGCATCAGCGCCCGCATCGACGCGCGCCGTTGCACTCTGCGATAAGAAGCAAGTCCTTCGGCGCTCGCCTGAGCGCCGGGCGACGTGGCGTGAATCGATGCGGGCATGTCGGTCGTCTCGTCCTGTCAGCCGTTACTGCGTCAGCCAGACCTGGAAGCGCTTGTTGATCGCGTCGGCGTTATCCGCCCAGAAGTTCGCGTTGATCTGCACGGCGCGTTTGAAGTTCTCAGGCGCGGTCGGCATATCGGCCAGACGCTGCTTGTCGACGAACGGAATCGCATCCTTGCGCGGCGGCGCATAGGCGATGTACTTCGACAGATCCGCCGACGCCTTCGGTTGCGACGCCGAGACGATGAACTTCGCGGCGGTGTCGGCGTGCTTCGCGCCCGCCGGTACGCCCCACCACTCGAAGTCGTAGACCTGCGCGTCCCACACAGCCTTGAACGGCTTCTTGTCTTTCTTCGCGGCGTCGTCGATGCGGCCGTTATAGGCCTGCACCATCACGACAGCACCATCGGCGAGCAATTGCGGTGCCTGCGCACCGGACTCCCACCACACGATGTTCTTCTTGATCGTGTCGAGTTTCTTGAACGCACGGTCGACGCCTGCGGGCGTGGCAAGCACCTTGTACACGTCTTTCGGATCGACGCCGTCGGCGATCAATGCCCACTCCATCGTGACCTTCGGCGACTTGCGCAGCCCGCGCTTGCCCGGGAATTTCTGCAGGTCGAAGAAGTCGTTGACGGTGGTGGGCGCCGCCTTCAGCTTGCTGGCGTCATACGCGTAGATGGTGGACCACACCATGCTCGCAACGGCGCACTCGCTGATCGAGCCGGGAATGAAGTCGCTGGTCTTGCCGAGCGTCTTCCTGTCGAATTTCTTGAGCAGTCCTTCGTCGCAGGCCGTGATCGCGTCGTTGGTTTCGAGATCGATCAGATCCCATGTTGTGTTCTTGGCCTGTTCCATGGCCGAGAGCTTGGCGAGGCCGCCGTCGTACGACTCGGTCGCAAATGTCACGCCGGTCGCCTGTGTGAACGGATCGAACCAGGCTTTCTTCGCCGCCGCTTCGAAGGCGCCGCCGAAAGTCACCACGCTGAGCGTTTCCGCCGCGTGCGATGTCACGGCCGCGAACGCGAGTACGGCGAAGGCGGCGCAATGGGTTTTGAGGGGAGTGCGCATGTCAGTTGGCTCCTGCAGGTGCGGTCAAGATGAGGGACGGGGAAGGCGCGTTGGGAGAATGGATCGTCTGTGCCGTGCGCGGCGCGCAGGCGGCGAGAATCTTGCAATCGTCGTGACGCCAGGCAACGTCGATCGTGTCGCTGGCACTCGGCAGGGCGTGCCGATGCGTGTTGGGGACCTTCACGACGATGGCGTCGCGAGAGCCGAGGGTGAGGTGCACGCGATGGTGATCGCCGCAATACACGATCTCGTCGACGCGCGCCCGCACGACATTGTTCTGTTGATCGGCTTGCAGGCCGTCCGGCCCGGGGATATGCGCCCGTTCGGGACGCAGCGCAAGCATCGCGTCGTCACCGGCGCTCAGTCCCTGCTCGCAGCGGCCGCGAATCATGCTGCCATCCGACAGCGCGAGCGTGGCCCACCCGTCGTGGACGCTCACGACATGCCCCGTCAATCCATTGTTCTCGCCAACGAAGTTCGCGACGAAGGCGTTCTGCGCGTTCTCGTAGAGTTCGCTCGGCGGGGCGGCTTGTTGAATGCGTCCGTCCGAGAACACGGCGACACGATCCGACATCGTCAACGCTTCGGCCTGATCGTGTGTCACATAGACGATCGTGAGCGACAGTTCGCGATGCAGTCGCATGATCTCGTACTGCATGGTTTCGCGCAGACGCTTGTCGAGTGCGCCAAGGGGTTCGTCCATCAACACGACGCTCGGCTCGAACACCAGCGCGCGCGCAAGCGCCACGCGCTGCTGCTGTCCACCGGAGAGTTGCGAGGGGCGTCGATTGGCGAGGTGCGACAGTTCGATCATGTCCAGCGCACGTTTGACCCGCACATCTTGCTCGGCACGGCTCACGCGCCGCACGGACAGCGGAAACGCCACGTTCTGGGCAATCGTGAGATGGGGAAACAGCGCGTAGTTCTGGAACACCATGCCGATGTCGCGGCGGTGCGGTGGCTTGTCGTCCAGACGCTTGCCGTCCAGGCGAATTTCGCCGTGAGTGGGCGACTCGAAACCCGCGAGCATCATGAGGGTGGTCGTCTTGCCCGAGCCGGACGGGCCCAGCAGCGACAGGAACTCTCCCTTGCGCACGTCGAGGTTCAGGTCGTCGACAACGCATTGCACGCCGTCATACGACTTGCTCACGCCCGAGAACGAAATGAAGGATGGATTCGACATCGTGATTGCGTCCTGTCTTCGAAACTTAGGGCTGCGCCAGCTTGCCGGCCAGATAGCGGGCGAAATCGTAGTTCGGGCGCTCCAGCCGGCTCAGATGCCCCGGCTTCGCGAGCGGTGCGTGTACGCCGCGAAACACGGCTTCCACGCCGCGCCGGTCTTCGGCATTCACCTCATCGAGCAGCGCCTTGAGCGTGACCATGTGGGCGTTGGCTTCTTCGTCCGCGACGAATTCGGGTGAGAGTCCGCCGCCGAAGCGGATATGCACGCGCCCAACGCCTCTGGGCTGGAGCACGAGGTACCAGAAGTACCCGGGGGTGAGCGTGA
>JARLJF010000129.1 GCA_031291335.1 Pandoraea sp.
ATCACCGACATCACCAACGATACCTGGCCGTCCTGATCACCGATGTCGTCGAGCCTAAATAGCAAGCGCCACCCGAGCAATACGCCGCGGACTTCCGGTTGGACAGGTTGCTGCCGTTGATCGGCAAATACCCATTGCCCGTGTCGTAGTGCATGGCGGCTTCAAAACCGCTGTTGCAACCGCAAGCTGCCCGTCTGTGAGACGAAGCGCGAACCCGCCTGCACCTCGTAGCGCAGGGTGAGCGACAGACGGCTGCTGCGCACGAGTGTGGCACCTAGGGCGAAGTCAGCGAGGTCACGCACGGGCGATGCACCCACGGTCGTGAAGGCTGTTTCTCCCGTGACGTCTCCCGCATAGCTCGCGCCGGTGACGGCCCGGGAATTCACGAACTCGTGTATCCACTGCAACTGCGCGAACGGCACGACATCGCCGTAGCGGGTGGAGACCGCCTGCTCCAGACGCGTGCCTAGCGCACTGCGAAGCGAACTCGTATGCGCGCTACCGACGGCCAGCGCGGCCCCGCTGCCGCCGGTCTCCGTGTATGCGCTTTGATGCAGGTAACTGTAGGTGAGGCTGGCAAGCGGCGTGAGCGTTGCGCTGCCAATCGGCAACGGGTAGCCGAACTCGGTGCGCGCCACGTACTGCTGTCCCGAGAATGCCCCGTTCGCCGTGCCGGAAAACCCGGTGAAATCCACCACTCGCGTGGTGTTGTAGCGTTGCTGGACCACGGCACCGGACAGGTTCACGTACCACGGCGACCCCAGGTAGCTCGCATAGGCGAGCAATCCGTAACCGTTGACCTGCGTCGAGCTGCCGGCGTTGTCATCGGAGCCGTTGATACGGGTATGGCTGTAGGAGAATGCGCCGCCAGCGGACCAGCGCTCGTTTAGCGAACGGTCGATGCCGATGAGCAAGCCACCGTAGTTGGCGCGATATCCGGGGACGGCGTCGACCATGCCCTGACTCGCGTGGCCGCCGAATGCCTGCCCCCACACGCCGTGCGCCGTCGCACCGTCGCCCGTCGCGATGCCGCTGCGGCCCGCGCTCGCGATGCGCAAGCCGTCGGCGCGGATGCCGAGCAGACTCAGGGCGTCGAAGGTCGGCGCGGCAGCGGCACGAGACGCTGCCAGTTGCTGCGTCGGCGACAACTGTGCACCCGCCCGGTTGGCTTCGGCAACACTGCCCAGGGCGAGCGACGCGTTATACAGATTCAGTAAACCCGGATCGCTGACGCCTGTGTAACTGCGCAATCCGCCCAGTGCGGCAATGGCGTTTCGCGTTGTGGGGGAAATCGGGGCGGGCGTGGCCCCCGGCCCCGCTTCTCCCGTGACAGGCGGAACGACCGCGTCGGGAATCGAATCACCCACGCGCAATACAAGGTCGTGGTTGCCTGACACGGGGTCGGTCACTTCCGCCCCCGAAACCGAATAGCGCGAACCGACGATGCCGTAGTTCAACTGGTTCGCGTTGTAGTTGACGGTGCCGGTTGCCTGAATGACGACATAGCGCTGTCCCGCGGCAAAGCCGTAGCTGGCCCCGGTACTGACGAGCTTCACGCTGGCCCCGGGCTCGATCGTCACGTTACCTTCGCGGGGGCCTGTGATCGGGCCAGAACCGGGTAATGCGCCAGATTGCCGGTCAGTGACGACCAGCCGCCCGTATCCGGTGTCGCTCTCGGCACCGTTGGTTTGCGCGCTACTGGAAACACCAATGAGCAATGTGCCGGTGGCGCGCAGTGTGTAATTGCCTGCGATGGTGATCGGGTTGTTCACCCGCAGACTCCCCGCCTCGCTGACCAACGTCATCGCGGTGAGCGTGATGAGGTTGACGTGATCGTTCAGGAATTGATTTCCCGTGATGGTGAGGTTGCTTCGAGCATTGTCGAAAGCCCCGATGCTCCCGTTGACCCCGGTCAGCGTGCCGAACACCGTGCCGGTTCCGCCAACGATGGTCATGTCCTGTGTGCTGGAGTTGCCGATCCCTCCTGCGATGATGCCGGTATTGGTGATCGTGGAAAGGGTCGCCCCTTCTGGAGGGGAATATCCGGAAATGATGGCGGCCCGGGAGCCGGTAATGAGGCCTGTGTTGACGATCGATCCGATCGATCCTTGCGCATCGTTGAATACGCCGGTCCTGCCGCTGATCGTGCCCCTATTGACGAGTGTGGCGATGGACCCGGTGTTGGAGACACCAGTCTCGCCCGCGTTGATAAACCCGTCGTTGCGCAATAACGTGATGCTGCCCGCGTTCAGGACGCCCGAGCCCGAGGAGGCGATGGTGGCGCCAGCGTTGTTGGCCAGTGTTCCCACGCTGCTCTGTGTGGCGTTATGGAACCCGTTCGGGCTGCCCAGATAGCCGCCTGTCGCGTTGACGAACGCGGCGAGCGTGCCGATGTTTGCAACACCGATATTGGCGCTGGCAATCGTTCCGTTGTTCCAGATCGTGCCGACGATGCCGGCACTTTGTAGCCCGATCACGTCTGAAATATTGACGATCGTGCCCTGCCCGATAGTGCAGTCACCCCCAGTGACGAGCACCGTGGACCCCATGGATTCGTTCCACACGGTTTGGCAACTTGTGAACGGCGCAGCCGTCACCTCATGTGGCGTGAGGTTCGCGGCAAAGCCGGAAACGACAAGCGCCAAGGCCTTGCGTCTCGGTTGAAAGTTCTTTTGAAGCATTGGATCCACCGTCGAGGGACAGGAGCGGTGCGGCGAGATGACCGTCCAATCCCTCGTCGAGGGTTTTCCGGCGCATCTCGCCGCCTGTGGACACAGGCTAGCGGGGCGCTCGGCCGGGCACCATGGACTAAAGTCGTAGTCCGACGTGTTTTTTCATCAAGACCGTCAGTCCGGCCGATCAAATGTCCGTTTTGCCTGACTGCACGTACTTCCCGGGGGTGACGCCCAGCGCCGTGCGGAACATCGCAATGAAGTTGCTTGGGCTGGCATACCCCAGGGCATCCGCCACGATCGACACGGATTCCCCTTGCGCGAGCATTTCGACCGCGCGCATGAGTCTCGCTTGCTGACGCCATTCGGATAGCGTCATGCCCACCGATGTCATGAACAGTCGCCGGGCGGTTCTCGTCGAGAGGCCCGCCATGGATGCCAGCGTTTCCAGCGAGTGCTCCCGTCCCAGTTCGCTCAGGACAAGCGTTGTCATTTTGAGCAGACGCCTGTCGCTGGGCATCGGTAGGTGCAGCGGTTCATGTCGCGCGGCCCGTATCTCGTCGATCAGCACGGCCAATACTCGCGTTTCCTCGGGGGAGCGCCTGGCGCCTCGTTCCCATTGGGCCACGCGTTGAATGACGGCCTCCAGCAAGGCGCCAACCGACAGCACCTGAGGCAAGTCAGGAAGCGTGCGGCAATCGTCGGGGGCGAGCAGAATATTCGACCCGGTTTTGACGCCTCGCAGCTCACCCCGGTGCATGAGGTCGGGCGGTATCCAGACGGCGCGTTTCGGCGGTAATAGCCATGCACCCAATTCGGTTCGAATGTGGAAATGACCTGCCGAGATGTAGATCAACTGCCCTTGCGGATGTTGATGCCAATCCGTGAGCCGATTGGGGGTCGTGAGGCGTGTTGCGTCGTCAGGCGCGGCGGGCGTCGTGCGCGCCGTAACACCTCTCTTTTTTGTATCGCCGATTGCCATTGTCACGTCATCTCAGGTTGGCCGAAATTCAACATATTTTGACCTTATGTGGTTAGCGTATCAACGTCTGCCAACGCTAAAGTGCGAGGCAAATCGCCAACAACATGGCGTTCATGAAAGGAACGGCAATGTCGCAAAAACCATCGATTGTCATCGCAGGCGCCGGGCCGGCCGGACTCGTCGCTGCCAACATCCTGCGCCGGGAGGGCTTCGGCGTGACCGTATTTGAGGCGGACACCTCCGTGTCATCGCGCGATCAGGGCGGCATGCTGGATCTGCATGTCGACGGGCAGTTGGCGATGCAAAAGGCGGGTTTGCTCGACGACTTCATGGCCATCGCCCGCCATGAGGATCAGGAGCAACGCCTGATGGATGGGGCGACGGGGGAAGTGCTTGAGGAAGAGATACCTGAGCCGGGAACTGGCGATCGTCCGGAAATCGACCGTCTCGTGCTGCGGGAGTTGCTGCTCAAGCCGCTTCCCGCCAATACGGTGGTCTGGGGCGCGCGCATCGCTGACGTTAGCCGAACGTCAACCGGTCGCTGGGCGGTGCGCTTGCACGACGGGCAGATTCACGAAGCCGATCTGGTCATCGGTGCCGACGGCGCGGGGTCGGTCGTGCGGGCGGCGCTCACGGCTGCGCGTCCTGTTTATACCGGTGTGACCTTCGTCGAGTTGTGGATTGCCGATGTCGACCGGCGGCACCCTGCCATTGCGAAGCGGGTCGGCCGTGGAACGCTGTTCTCGCTCCACGAGGGGAAGGGTATTTTTGCGCAGCGTAACGGCAATGCGTTGGTGCGCGTGTACGCGGCATTCAAGACGGATCCTGACGACACCGACAGACCCGAGAAGGCGTTGGCGGACATCAGCAAAGCGGATCTTCTGTCTCGCTATGCCGGCTGGTCGACGAGCTTGCTATCGCTCATCGAGGATGCCGATTGCATCTCGGCGGTACGTCCCATCGTCAGCTTGCCCGCGGGCACACGATGGCCGTCAACCGCAGGCTTGACGCTGATTGGCGATGCCGCGCACGTGATGCCGCCGATGGGCGTCGGCGTCAATCTCGCCATGCTGGACGCGGCCGAACTCGCCGAAGCCATCGCAAGCCAGTCCGACTGGCAAGCGGCGGTCAGCGCGCAGGAGCAAGTCATGCTCGAGCGTGCAGCCGTGACCGCCGAGCGATGCGTGCGCGGCTTTAAGGCGTGGTTCAATGCGTGAAGGGGACGGGGGCGATGAGGAAGTCCTCGCACGCTTTCACGTTGGGCCGCCCTCCGAAAACCGCAACCCGGCAATTCCCACAATCGTGAGCACGAGAAAGCCGGCGCGGCTCCACGGCAGGGACTCGCCGAACCACAGCACGCCCACCGTCAACAGGCCGATGGTGCCGATGCCCGTCCATATGGCGTAGGCCATGCCCACGGGCAACGCGCGTAATGCGAGCGCCAGCAGATAGATGCTGGCCAGCGCCGCGATAACGGCCATCGCGCTGGGGATCACACGGGTCCAGCCGTCGTTCAGCTTCAGCGCCAGGCCCATCGCAATTTCCAGTCCCGCAGCGAGCAGCAGATAGATCCAGGCCATGGCATCACGTCCCTTGGTGAGCCGCCAACCCCCGGTTCGCGGCAATGGCAGACGGCACCGCCGGACGCGCTTCAATCGCCGCGAGCCATCGCTGCACGTTGGCAAAGGGCGTCACGTCGAGGTCGAGTTCGTGATGCGCGCGCAACCATGCGAAGGCGGCAATGTCGGCAATCGAATACTCGTGCGTGGCGAGATAGGCGGACTGCGCCAACTGCGCATCGACCACCCCGAAGAGTCGCAGTGATTCCTTTCGATAACGTTCGATAGCCTCGTGATTGCCTGTCTTCGATCCGTGAAGAAACCACCACAGTTGCCCGAGCATCGGGCCGATGCCGCCGATCTGGAAGTGCAGCCATTGATTCACGGCGATGCTCTTCGCCTGCGTCATCGGCTGCAGAACGCCCGTCTTCGCAGCGAGGTACGTCAGGATCGCGCCGGACTCGAACACCGTCACGTCGCGCTCGTGGTCCACGATGACGGGAATCTTGCCATTGGGATTGCGTTGCACAAACGCCGGCTGTTTCTGCTCGCCAGCAGACAAATCGACGTTCACCTGCGCATACGCAAGCGATGCCTCATGGAGATACAGACTGACCTTCAGGCCGTTCGGAGTGTCGGCCGTGTATAGCGTGAGCGCCGAATTCATGGAAGTCCTCGGAAGTTGTTTCGTTAATGAATTGCAATTACAATCGTTGCAATTGCAATCGTATGGGTTTTCGACGGGATTCACAAGAGGGGGGGGCGTAATGATGGCGACACCAGACCGGAACCGTCCGGTGGTGGATGGACAGATGCGGCAAGCGGCGCTCGCTTGCATCGACAAGTTGATGACACGTCAGGATGCGGGGCAGACGGCGGCGTCGCCATTGAGGGCGTTGACACATATCGCGAGCGCACTCGCAGAAGACGATACTCATGACCAGGTCTGGATCGTCGACGCCGACAAGGCTGCTGAGCTTTTGCCGAATCATGGCGCGAACCGAAAGAAGGGGGCCGAGCCGCTCCCCAGCGCAATTGCGACATGGTTTCGCGCGACGCCCTCCTACGAACGGCCGCTGCTTTACCGGCTTCATTCGCCGACATTGCGCGGTGTGCTGACGGCGGGGGTAGAGGCAATGGGTATGAAAGCCCCGCACGGAGGCGACGTCGCAGGGCGGGGCATCTTCCTCAACGACGCGGCCGTTTCGTCGCGGGACAGACAGCAGCGCGTGCGACCCGAATTGCCATTGTGGCTCGCGGCGCAACCGACATGGTTGCCCTACGACCCGGCGTCGGCGCAAGAGCTGCAAGCGCTGTTGTGCGCGGCACTCGATGCGTTGTACGTGCGTGGCGAGTCCGGCTTTTGCTATCTGAGCGCTCACGATGAGCCATCTGCCGGCGCATCGCCCTTAAGTCAGAAGGAGGCGAGCGATGCGTTTCGCGGCATGTATCGCCTGCGCGCGTTGCCGGATACGAAGCCGCCGTACGCCATACGCCTGTGCGGCGCAGGCAGTGCGCTGGCGAGCGTGCTGGAAGCGGCGCGCTGGCTTCAGCTCGATTGGGGTGTGGCGTGTGAGGTGTGGAGTTGCCCGAGCTACACGCGTCTGGCGCGCGAGGCGGCCGCGCTGGAACACATGGTGCTGTGCGGCGCCGACGTCACCGGGCAGACCACTCATCTCAGCCGTTGCCTTGCCTCGGGCCATGCCCCGGTGCTCGCTGTCACCGGCTACGCCCGCCACATCGCCAATCAGATCGGCGCGTTCGTACCGGCGCGCTTCGCGGCGTTGGGCAGCGACGATACCGGGGCTGGCGGGAAGGGCCGAACGGTTGGCGTGCCTGGCGTGGCTGCCATGACCGGCATGCCGGGTGACGCACCCGGCGTGCGATGGATCGTTCTCAATGCGCTGCGATTGCTCGTGAACGACGGCACCCTGCCGCGCACCCGCATCGCTGACGCCACACGCCGATACGGACTGGCGTGAAAGCGTCGACGTGTCAGGTTATCGCTTGGTCTCGACAAGAAGTGCGCGCGCCGCATCGGTGGCGCGATCGAGGGATTCGGCAACCGAGCGCACGTCCCGTTCGCGAAACTGGCTGAGGAACAGTTCCGAGACCGTGGACTGATAGACCTTCCACATCTGCTTGCGCAGCGCCCGGCCCTTGTCGGTGATGGTGGCGTACGCCGCTCGTCCGTCGTCGGGATCGCGCATGCGCGTCACGAGCGCTTCCTGCTCCAGTCGGTCGATCAGACGCGTGAGGTTGTAACGCTCGATGGCCAGCACATCCGCCAGTTCATGCATGCGTCGCGTGCCTTGCGGACCGCTTTCCAGCCCCCACAACGCGTCGTACCACGCGTAAGCGGGCAGCCCGGCCTGCGCCAGACGACGCTCGATCTCACGAATCATCGTGCGGTGCGCACGCACGAAAGAGAACCAAAGATCGGGTTCAGTCGTACTCATGGATGTCCTCGTCAAATTCACATGTGAGTTGCAGTTGCAATTGTACATGGCTAGAATGGCCGTCAATGCGATTGCAATTGCAATTGATTCGCTGCCATCTCTCAAGGAGACATGTCATGACTCAACCGCCCGTGGTGGCCGCCGCCGCCATGAATCCCTCCACTGCCGCTGCCGCGACCGACACCGACATTCAGGAAACCCGCGAGTGGCTCGACGCGCTTGAAGGCGTGACCGCCGTCGAAGGCCGTTCGCGTGCGCACTTTCTGATCGACCGTCTTGCCGCCTGGGACTTCGCGCGGCACGGCGACTTTCATGGGCGGGTGACGACCGACTACGTCAACACGATTCCGACGTCGCGTCAGCCTGCCTACCCGGGAGATCTCGCCATCGAACGACGACTCAATGCCTACATTCGCTGGAACGCGATGGTGATGGTGTTGCGCGCGGGCAAGCATTCGAACGTTGGCGGTCACATCGCGACGTATCAGTCGGCGGCCGTGCTTTACGACGTTGGTTTCGATCACTTCTTCCGGGGTCGCACCGACACGTTCGACGGCGACATGATCTACATTCAGGGCCACTCCGCGCCGGGCATTTATGGCCGCGCCTACGTGGAGGGGCGCATCACGCAAGTGCAGCTCGATAACTTCCGCCGGGAGGCCGGGCGTCAGGGCATCTCGTCGTATCCGCACCCGCGCCTGATGCCTGACTTCTGGCAATTCCCCACGGTATCGATGGGGCTCGGCCCGCTGACCGCCGCGTATCAGGCGCGCTTCATGCGCTATCTCGAATATCGCCATCTCAAAGCGCATCAAGGCCGCAAGGTGTGGGCCTTCCTGGGCGACGGCGAGATGGACCAGCCCGAATCGCTCGCTGCAATTTCGCTCGGCGGACGCGAGCGGCTCGATAACCTGATCTTCGTCGTCAACTGCAATCTGCAACGTCTGGATGGCCCCGTGCGAGGCAACAGCAAGGTCATTCAGGAGTTGGAAGGCACCTTCCGCGCGGCGGGCTGGAACGTCATCAAGGTGATCTGGGGCAGCGGCTGGGATGCGTTGCTCGCGCGCGACACGCAAGGCTTGCTGCGTGAGCGAATGATGGCTTGTGTCGATGGCGACTATCAGACGTTCAAGTCGCAAAGCGGTGCGTATGTCCGAGAACATTTCTTCGGCACGTCGCCCGAACTGCTGGCGATGGTCGCGCACCTGAGCGACGACGACATCTGGCAACTCGCGCGTGGTGGTCACGATGCGCTGAAGGTGCACGCCGCCTACGCCCAGGCCATGCAGACGGAAGGGCGGCCCACGGTGATTCTCGCGAAGACGGTTAAGGGCTTCGGCATGGGCGAGGCGGGAGAGGGGCAGAACGTCAATCACCAGTTGAAGAAGATGAGCGCCAGCGCCGTGCGCGCATTCCGTGACCGCTTCGATCTGCCCGTGAGCGACGATCGACTGGCGGAAATGCCATACCTGCGTCCCGACGCCGACAGCCCGGAGGGCCGCTACTTCGCTGCCCGACGTGCGGCAATGGGCGGCCATCAGCCGGCGCGCTTCGGTCTGCGCGCTCCGCTCGCCATCCCGCCGCTCAGCACATTTGCCGCGCAACTCAAGGACTCCGGCGAGCGCGAGATGTCGACCACCATGGCGTTCGTCCGGATTCTCACTGCCTTGCTCAAAGACCCGGCGATCGGCAAGCGCGTGATTCCCATCGTGCCGGATGAATCGCGCACGTTCGGCATGGAGCCGCTGTTCCGCCAGATCGGCATTCACTCCTACATGGGCCAGCGCTACACCCCGCAGGACGCCGGACAGCTCAGCTACTACAAGGAAGCGCTGGACGGGCAGATTCTGCAGGAGGGCATCAACGAGTCGGGCGCGATGGCGTCGTGGATTGCCGCAGGGACGTCATACAGCACGCACGATTTCGCCACGATCCCGTTCTACATCTTCTATTCGATGTTCGGCTTGCAGCGCGTGGGCGATCTCGCATGGGCAGCGGGTGATGCGCGCACTCGCGGCTTCATGCTCGGTGCCACGTCCGGACGCACGACGCTCATGGGCGAAGGGCTGCAACACGACGACGGTCATAGTCACGTGCTGGCATCCGTGATTCCGAATTGCGTGGCGTTCGATCCCACGTTCCAGTACGAGTTGGCCGTCATTTTGCAAGACGGCATGCGGCGCATGTATGTCGACGACGAGGATGTCTACTACTACGTCACGCTACTCAACGAGAATTACGCGCATCCGGCCATGCCGGACGGCGCGCAGGCCGGCATTCTCAAGGGGCTGTATCTGCTGCGGGAAGGCCAAGGCGCAGACGAAGGGACGCAGCCCTCGACCGATGCGCCACGGGTACAACTGATGGGCAGTGGCGCGATCTTGCGCGAGGTGATGGCGGCGGCAGATTTGCTGCGCGACGACTTCGGCGTGCAGAGCGACATCTGGAGTGCGACGAGTCTGACCGAAGTGCGCCGCGAGGGGCTGGCGGTCGAGCGCTGGAATCTGTTGCACCCGGAACAGACGCCGCGTGTGCCATACGTTCAGCAGTGTCTTGCCGGTCATGCGGGGCCTGTTGTTGTGGCGACGGACTACATGAAGATCGTCGGGGACCAGATCCGGCCGTTCGTGCACGATCGTCGCTTCGTCACGCTGGGCACTGACGGCTTCGGCTGTTCAGATACGCGTGAGTCGTTGCGCACGTACTTCGAAGTGGATCGCCACTTCGTCGTGCTGGCCGCGCTCGGTGCGCTGGCAGATATGGGCGAGGTGCCGCGCGAACGTGTCGCCGAGGCGATTCGCAAGTACGGGATCGACCCGGAGAAGCTCGACCCGGCGACGGTTTGACGGGGCGTGACTGAGGGAGGGCGGCGAGGCTGGCTCGCCGTCTTCCCTTCGGTCATCAATGGCCGCTCTTGCGATAAAGCGCGAGGCCGCCCGCCAACGAGAACATGACGACGGCGCAGGCACGGTTCAGACGTCGCAGGCCGCGTGCTGTCATCAGGCGTGCGGCCTGCACGCCACCGGTGGCATACAGCGTCATCACCACGATGTCGACGGCGGCTGACACGACGGCGAGCACCGCGTACTGCGGCGCGAGCGGCAGCGACGTATTGACGAACTGCGGCAGGAAGGCGGAGAAGAACAGCAGGATCTTCGGATTGGTCAGCGCGACACCGAAGCTGCGCAGGAAGACGCGTCGTGCGCTCAGATCCGACTTGATGCGCACCTGACTCAGATCCTGCGGATGGCTGCGCCACAACTGAATAGCGAGCCAGACGAGATACGCGACGCCCACCCATTTGACCGTCGCAAACAGCGACGCCGACGCCATCAGCAACGCGCCGAGTCCCGCGCCCACGGCAGCGACGACGAGCATGTCGGAGAGCGCCGCGCCGCACATCCCCACGATCACGACACGCCAGTTTCCCGAGATGCCGTTCGCGAGCGCGAGCAGCGTGGTGGGGCCGGGAATCAGGCCGCCGATCAGGGCGGCGGTGGCGTAGATCGCGAGCGTAGAGAGTTGCATGACGAAATACCGGTAGCTGGGCGGAAGCGCCAGTCTTGCAGATACCGTCGATGGCGGCAAGCGGGCGGCGCTAGCCCTCCGCCGGGGCAGCCGATCTCAACTGATATGGGCGGCGTACCCCGTCTGTCCGGTGGCGATATCGTCTTTGAGCGTGAGCGCCGGAATGTCGTACGCCCCGTGGTTCTGCCGACGGTATGAAATGGGCGCCGTCGTGGCCAATGTGTCGAGACGTTGACCAAGTTCGCGCTGAATCTGCGCAAAGCGCTCGGCATCGACCCTGCCGGTACGGAAGGCCACGTACGGCGGCAGCACATCGAATCCCGGGTAGAACAGCATGCCGTGCTGAATCGGGAACAGCACGTCGTCGATCGGTCCGTTGATGCCTCGGGGGCTGTAATGCGAGTCCCAGCCGCCGGTCGTCACGATCAGCATCGCGCGCTTGCCCGCCATCGACCCTTCACCGTAGCGATCGCCCCAGTGCGTGTCCGAATGCTCGCCCACGCCGTACGCGAAGCCATAGGCGTACACGCGGTCGAACCATCCCTTCATGATCGCGGGCATCGAGAACCACCACAGCGGGAATTGCAGGATAACCGTGTCCGCCCAGCGCAGCTTCTCCTGCTCACGGGCGATATCGGCGCGCTGCGTGCCGTCCACAAACGCTTGCTTCGAGTCGAGCGATACATGAAACGGCTCGCTCGGGTCACGCTCGGGCGCGTCGTGTTCGTCGATGGTGGTCTTCCATTGCATGGCATACAGATCGGAGACCTGCACGTGATGCCCGGCGGCTTCCAGACGCTGCACGGCAAAGTCATGCAGGGCGCCGTTGAGCGATTGCGGTTGCGGGTGAGCGTAGACGATCAGAACATTCATTTTCAAACTCCGTTGCCATTCGGCACATTCGATTCGGGGAACGAATGCAGAGTAGGCGTGCGAAAGGTATATTGGAAATGAATTCCTCATATGCCAGGTATAACCATGGTTAATTTACGTCGCATTGATCTGAATCTGCTTGTCACGCTCGATGTCCTGCTGGTTGAGCAGAATGTCACGCGCGCGGCCGAGCGTTTGTTCATGTCTCAGCCGGCGGTGAGCGTGCATCTGGCGAAGTTGCGCGACTTGCTGGATGACCCGCTGCTGTTGCCGGGACCGCGCGGCATGCGTCCGACGGCACGCGCCGAGGCGTTGCGTGAGCCATTGCGCGAAGCCCTCGAATCGCTCACGCGGGCAGTGGCGCCCGCTGCGCCATTCGAACCGGCGAATGCCGACCTCACCTGGCGCATCGCGGCCACCGACTACACCGAATCGACGATCGTCCTGCCCCTGCTGCGCCGCTTGCGGGCGGACGCGCCACACACGAGGGTTGCGGCATTCGACCTGACGCCGTCGCGTCTTTCACGTCAGGCGGAGCAGGGCGTGATCGACATCGCCTTCCATACGACGGAGAACGCGCCGGAGGGCTTGCATCGCAGTGCGTTGTTCACCGAGCGGTATGTGCTGGTCGGGCGCCGGGGTCATCCGAAACTCAAACGGCGGCCGACGATCAAGCAGTTCTGCGACCTGGAGCACGCCATCGTTTCGCAGGACGGTGGCGGCTTTCACGCGAGCACCGACGATGCGCTGGCCCTGTTGGGTATGTCGAGACGCGTTGTGCTGTCCGTGCCGCATTTTCTATTTCTGCGTTCGGCACTTGCCGGCACGGATCTGGTGGCGATGGCCCCCGAGCGTCTTGTTCGTGACGACCCCGCGTTGCAGATGATGTCGCCACCCGTCGATGTGCCGGGTTTCGAGATTTCGATGTACTGGCACGAGCGCGTGCATCGCGACCCGGCGCATCGCTGGCTGCGGGATTGTCTCGCCGGCGTCGTTTGACGGATGCGGTTTTGCGCGTCGCGGCGTTTTTTCAGCGAGGACGAATGAGCGTGCGACGCTCGTAATCGAGCGATCCCATCTCCGCCAGGCGACTGATCGTGCGTGACAAATCGCGCCAGTCGCTCAGCGCGTCGAGCGCAGGAATGAGTGGCGTGTTCGAGGCGATGAGCAACGTGCGCTGCCGGTCGTAGCAAATGTCGATCAGCCACAGGAATCGTTGTAGCGTGTCGGGGCGTTGCAGGCGTTCGGTGTGGAGGTCATCGACGATCAGCGTTTGCCATTGTTCAGCGAGCGCGAGGTAGTCCAGATGCGAGCGATGCGCGACGCACAGGTTATCGAAGCTCGCCCACAGCACTCGGTTTCCCACGCTCAGTGCCGGCAGTGCACGGCCCGCTACCGTCACTTCCGACGGTGCGGACGCGGGCATCCCTTCCAGTTCCGCGTAACGCAATGGCAACACGTCGCGGGCGTGGTCCAGCGGCGCGATCCATCGCGGCAGCCGTGCCGCTTCGCCGCCCATGCGGTAATCGGTGGCGCCGTCGAAATGGAGGATCGCGAAGCGTTGCAGGATCACCGCGATGGTCGGTTCGAAACGCTCGTGAAACTCAGGGTCGGGCAGCAACTGCTGCGGCGCGTAGTTCGACGTCAGTACCAGCCGTACCCCCCGGGCCAGCGCGATGTCTAGAAAGCGCCCGATCAGGAAGGCGTCGGCAATGTCGTGGACGTGAAATTCGTCGAAGCAGAGCAATTCAACGCCATCGAGCCAACGGTTCGCGACGGCGGCGAGACGGTCATCGCACTTCGGCTCTCGCACGAGTTGGCGGTGAATGTCGCGCAGGAATTCGTGAAAGTGCACGCGACGCTTCTCGCACACCGCGACGGCGAAGGCAGCGTCGACGACGAGGCTCTTGCCACGTCCGGGCAGGCCGTAGCAATACACGCCGTCAAAGGTGGCGCGGTTTGCGCCTCCCAGCAGGGCCAGTGCCGCGATGGCATCGCGTTGACGAAGGTCGGGGGAGAGGTGGCGCTCGGCCAGCGCTTGCGTGATGCGCGCGGCGTCGATCATGAAAGGGAGACTCCGGATAGCTGGGGCCGACGCAGGGTCAGCCAACGAGCGCCACTATACCGGCGCGATGCCATGCCGGCCAATATGGAATTCGGCGCGCGGCCATCGCATTTCGGCATCGCACACCGCCCTTTCTGAGGTACGCAGAATGCTGCTAGAATCGCTGCGAGGCCGATGCTGCCTGCCGCTCGCACCCGTTCCCGGGCCCGGTGAAAGCATCGCAGGAGTCGCATGTCCGTCCCGTTCATCAGGCGACGAGCATCAGCAACGCGAGCACTGATCGAATTCGTCGCCACTGAACGCTATCAAGGATGGCAAACATGCGAACCTATCTCGACGCCAAGATCATGGCCAAGTCCCTGCGCGAGCGTCTCGCGCGTGAGGGCATCGACATTTCCCACGCACAGGCACTGGAATCCGTCGCCGCGCAGTTCGGCTTCACGGACTGGAACGTGCTCGCCGCAAAACTCGCGTCGGCAGCGAGCGACGGCATCGTGTTCGACACCGTCGCGCCGATTCATCGCATCTTCGATGAAGCCAAGGCGCGCGAATTCTATGTGGACTTTCTGGGCTTCCGGCTCGATTGGGAGCATCGCTTCGCCGACGGCATGCCGCTGTACTGTCAGGTCTCGCGCGCCGGGATGACGCTGCATTTGTCCGGCCATTTCGGCGATGCGAGTCCCGGGGCGACGACATTCGTCTTCATGCGCGGCGTTCAAGCCTACCAACGCGATCTGTCGGGTAAGCGTTATCCCAATATGAATCCCGGCATCGAGGAACTCGATTGGGGCAAGCAGATGACGGTGACTGACCCATTCAACAACCGCATTCGCTTCTGCGAATCCAGCGACTGAGTACGCCAGGCTTCGAGCGGTCATCGCGGTGCATGGCGATGACCGTCGTCCTTCATTCCCCGTAGCGCGGACCGTCCCAGCCGTCGAGGTATTTGGGCAGGTCGTCCTGCACGTCCACCACGCGATGACGATAGAACAGGTGCATCGTCGGCTTCAGGCTGACGGGCAAGGTGGCGTCGTGCACGCGTGCCAGCATTGCGTTCGGCACGACACACATGTCCAGACGATTGGTGCCGTGGAGGGTTTCGCCGCACTCGGGGCAGAAACGGCGCGTCATCTTGCGTGACGGATGGACAAACGTGTGCGCGGCGCCCGTGACCGAGACTTGCGACGGTGCCCAGGCGGTAGCGGCCAGCACCGCGCTGCCGTAAAAGTCGCGGCAGGCGTTGCAGTGGCACATGGCGCGTGCGGCGGGCTCGCCGGTGAGCGACATGGAGACGCCGCCGCACTGGCAGGTCACTGTGATCGCTGCGTTCGTCGGGGTTGTCGTGACAGTCATGGGAAGGTATCGAGTGCGCCCGTGGCGCGACGGCGTAAGCATACGAGGACGACCTCGGCGTGTCTCCCTACTGAAACTCGTAGGATGGTCACCCCCGCCCAATGCCCCCGTCGTCACCGGGATATTGCGCACGGACGAGACGAATGCGCTAACGTATGTGCTCTGCGTATGTCCGCATCCCGATAGAGGAAGTCAGGCATGTCTCATCCCTTCGATCCAGAGCGCTATTTCCGGCGCATCGGCTAC
>JARLJF010000130.1 GCA_031291335.1 Pandoraea sp.
CACCAGTGGCTGATGCGACACGCCGTCGGCGTAGTAAGCGAGCAGTACCAGCAGCAATTGCAGGTTGTCGTGATTGAGTGCGAGGAACGGCATGCGACGCACGATCAGCACGCTGACCAACGTGCCATCGCCGTCGAGCAGCGGGGCGCAGGCGAGATAGGGGCTGGTGTCGCTCGACGCGTCGTCGGCGCGCACGTGTGCGAGCGTGCCCTCACGCAAACAATGCTGGACAAGTGGGTCGTTGGCATCCGGCTCGAAGCCCTCGCCGACACGCGCGATCGCTGTCGTCACGAGCCGGTCGGCGCGCACGGGGAACAAGGCAGCCACTTCGATTTGACACGTCAACGCCGCGAATTCGAGCATCGGCTGCGCATTCGGCAATCCGCCGGCGTGTCCATGAACGTCCCCTGCCCGCCGCACGGTGAGATCGCGCAGACGCGTCAACGCATCGCGCAGCGTGACGGGACGCGCCAGCAAGTCGCGCTCAAGCCGTTCATGCGAGACACGCAACAGATAGTGGTTGTGGGTAATCGCGACGAGCCGGTCGCTGAAGTAGGCATTGATGCCCTGCGCCCGATTCGACCGGTGAGACCAGATGTCGCAGAAATGCCCGGCGATCAACGTCACCGTCATCCCGCCCGCGAAGTGCACCATCGGAAACGGCCCGCCGGCCGATGCGCACAAGACATACCAGGCCAGCATCAGCACCAGCCCGCTCGCGGCACCGGCCAGCGAACCGTAGCGCAACGCACCGACGAGCGCTACCAGCCATAGCCAGGGGAATTGCGTGGAGAGCAGCAAGGGATCGTCGGGGCGCAAACGCCAGGCGACAAGGACCACGAGTACGGTGCCGCCCACCACTTCGAGCATGGCAAAGGGGCGTGCGATGGCCGGGGCAATCCAGCGCCCCCACCGTCCGAGATTGCCGAGCGGTTGCGAGCGGCGCACGCGTGGCGGCGACTGGGCATGGCTTGCCGGTTCGGCTTCGTTGGGCGTAGCGGCGGTCACGTGGTGTTCGCGGAAATTGAGATCAACCGGGTGCACGCGCGCGGATTCCAGGGCGCAGCGTCGTCGCATGCCATCGAAATGCCCAGCACGAAACGTGGGCGTTCGCGCAAGCGCTGCGCGATGGCGGTTTGCATGATTCCCCGTTTTCGGAATGTGCCCTGCCCGGCATCTTCGGCCGGGGCCCTGGGCGACGGATCGACAGTTCTCGTGAAAAGATCCGTCGCTCCCGTCCCGCGATATTTCCCCGTCGGGACGGCCTTTGACTGCTGATCCGAACTGATCTCTTATGTTTGATGGGAGTGAACTCTACACACGCTCAGTCCTACTTTCGTCCCATTTTTTTCATGCCGCAAACCCGCATGAATCCTTCAGGATACCGATTCACCGTCGAACGAATACGGGCCGTCGTGTGGGCCGACATAAGCCAAATGCGTGCGTACGCCCGCCCCCGGCTGCCACAGATGTAATGCGAAGCCGGGCGGCTCGAGCGTGACCGATCCAGGTGCACCGGCCGCGAGCCCGAGCGTGATCTGGTGCGCCGTCGACACGCACGTGCTCGCCATGACACCGGGCGCGCCCTCCACACTCGCCTGAATGCTGCGGTGCAAGTGACCGCAGATCACGCGCTCGATGTGAGGATGGCGTGACGTCACGCGCGCGAAACCTGCGCGGCCTTGCGCCGTCAGGCCATAGCCATCCATGAACTCAATGCCCGTATCGAACGGCGGGTGATGCATCGCGACGATCGTCGGACGCCCCTCGCAGGCATGCAGTTGTTCGTCGAGCCACGTGAGACGAGCATCACACAAGTGACCACCGGCATTCGGCGGGTCTTGCGTGTCGAGGGCGAGCACAGTCACCCGTCCGAAATCGACGCGGTACTGCACGAACTCCCCTCCCGTGTGCAGATAGGCGTGCTCCGGAAAGGCGGCGCGCAGCCCCTCCCGATGATCGTGATTCCCGACCACCAGATACAGGGGAATTTCCAGCGCCGCAAGACACTCGCGAAGTACTTCGTATTCCGACATATGTGGCGTGTCGATCAGATCGCCTGTGGCGATCACGGCGTCGGGCCGCGGCGCCCAGTGATTGATCGTGGCGATCGCGCGGCGCAACGCCTGCGCGGTATCGACGCGGCCGCAGGCAAGCATGCCGGGCCGCGTTATGTGAAGATCGGTGATCTGACAGAGCAGCATGAGGGCGATTCCTTGAAAGCGTGCGGCGACGCTTACCGTTCGATCGCCGCTATTCGAGTGTAGGACGCACTCAGGGGTGCGTGATCTATCGTGCGGCGCCACGCTAGACACTTCAGATGACACGCCAATGAATTCCGGACAATGCCGACACAGTGACGGCAAAGCCAACCAAAAGTCGGCCGGGTACGCAACCCCTAATGTGCTAGGGGAAACCTCCAAAGCCCGCCCAGCAAGGGATTGCGCGAGGGGGTGACCGGAGATGCCCGCAGTTACCGGGGTTTTATCATCAAGAACGAGAAAGTACGCGGCATAGCACAACAAAATCGCCGCAAACCGTTGTCAGCACTGGCCCACAGCCCGCCGAAGGCTCTATAATGCGGCTGCCCGGCCAGTGCCGGCGCCCTCTCGATATGTGACGGGACAGATCTTCGGATCGCGTTTGCGTGACGTATCGTGAAGGCGATATCCTGGCGTGCGCCGCGTGCCTTATGGCGCGGATACAACACCGACACTCGCCAAATGGCGAAAGTGTTAGAGTTGTCGCCGGTATTCACCACCTCTCAAGGGAAACACACATGAACAAACAGGAACTGATCGACGCCGTCGCTGGTGTTACGGGTGCAAGCAAGGCTCAAACTGGCGAAACCATCGACGCTCTGCTCGAGACCGTCAAGAAGGCCGTCTCCAAGGGTGACTCGGTTCAGTTGATCGGCTTCGGCTCGTTCGGTTCGGGCAAGCGCGCTGCGCGTACCGGCCGCAACCCGAAGACCGGCGAAGCGATCAATATCCCGGCTGCCAAGACCGTGAAGTTCACGGCTGGCAAGGCGTTCAAGGACGTCGTGAACAAGAAGTAACACCAGTTGCGCGCAGGCCGGCCTTCGTGCCGGCCTATCTTTTTGCTCGCATTGCCGCTCTGCGGCATGTGGCATGGGATACGTGTCATGTCATCCTCTCGCGAGGTCCACGACTGATGTGACGCTGCGCGCCTCGCGGGTGTCCTGCGTGCCGATTTCGGAGACCGGGCGCCCGCGACAACTGTCCCTATTGCCTGGCCCGTTGGCTAGCGCCTCCTGCCGATGGTCTTCGGCAATGTCTTTCCATCCCCCAGAATTTCCGCTTGAATTCCCCCTGCCGTTGCGGCTGGCGTGACCGATTTGCCGTCGCAGATCGCGGTTCTGCGCCCCGGCGTCATCTCGTCGCACCCTATATTTTCCCGGCTCATTTCCCAAAGCAACTATGCTATGTTGCTTGACATGACACGCGCGACGACAGCGGCCTGCGCCGCCCCCGGTGAGGTATCACCCGCGGCCGGCCCGGCCGACGCACAGGCCATTGCACCGCCCAGTAGCAAGCAAATGCGGCGTATGTCGGCCTCTCGCCTGCTTGTCACGCTCGCCGCAGCTCCCCTCGCGCAATGGCCCTCGCTGCCGAATGCTTCGGGGAGCGCCAGTCACGTCGGAACGATCGAGCCCGAAGCCATTCATCAATTACGCATTGCAACGCGACGTCTGCGCGCGTTGATCGATGTTTTCGCGCCGTGGCTCAAACCCCGCTGGCATCGTCGACTGAAAGCGGAATTACGCTGGCTGGGCCACTCGATGGGCCCCGCGCGAGATGCCGACGTGCTGGCGACAACGACGCTGCCCGCATTGCGCGCAGAACATCCTGATATCGACTGGCCGACGATCGACGCCTACGTGGCAACACTGCGCAGCGACGCCCGAGCACAGGCTGCCGAGGCGCTGGCCGGCGACCGTCAGCGCGAATTGCATGCGTTGCTATTGGAGGCATTCGGTATCGGAGAGGATGGCCGCGCCCAACTGAGCGCGGCCAAGGCATTACGACGCCCCTCCCGCACGCCCGGCAAGCGCCCCCGCGCGCTGACAAAGCACGCGCACAACATGCTTCGCGCCCGATACATCGCGTTATTTCCGGATTGCCGCCAGTTGGCGATGCTCGACACGGAGCAACTGCACGCGTTACGCGTGAAGGTCAAGAAGGCCCGTTACAGTGCGGAAGCCTTGACGCCGTGGCTACGCAAAGCGATCCGCTCGCCCTATCACAACGCCCTGCACTCGGCGCAGTCCCTGCTCGGGCATCTCAACGATGCCGTAGTGGCCCAGCGGGTTTTTGAAGACATGCCACTCCCGGCGGCGCAACGCGACACATTGGTCGGACGCCTCGACGCGATCATCGTGAACGCGACCAGCCGCGCTGCCCACGTGCTGTGTCAGTTGCCCAACGCCCACACCCTTGAGCGCGGCATGCGCAAGGATTGAGCGTCAGGCATCACAGGCGTGAGGCGTGAAACACGTGGCATGCCGATCTCACGCCACCTTCGTGCGCAACAGGCGCATGCCGTTGGCGATCACCAGCAGACTCGCGCCCACGTCGGCGAATACCGCCATCCACAGCGACGCCAGTCCCGCAACCGCCAACGCGAAGAACACCGCCTTGATGGAGAGCGCCAGAATGATGTTCTGCTTGAGTACGCTCGCTGAACGTCTGGACAACGCCAGGAAGGCGGGGAGCTTGCGCAGGTCGTCGTCCATCAACGTGACGTCGGCCGTCTCAAGCGCGCTATCGGTGCCGGTCACGCCCATCGCGAAACCAACGTCTGCGGCCGCGAGCGCCGGGGCGTCGTTGATGCCGTCGCCCACCATGCCGACATGGCCGAACTCCTCACGCAACGCCGACACCGCCTGCCATTTGTCTTCGGGCAGCATTTCGGCTCGCACGTCGCTCACGCCGGCCTGCTGACCGATCACCTGCGCGGTGGCGCGGTTGTCCCCCGTCAGCATGACGGTACGAACGCCCATTTGCGCCAGCCGGGCGATGGCTTCTCGGCTTTCTTCCCGCAGCGTGTCCGCCACGGCCAGCACCGCGAGTGCCTGCGTTTCGCTAGCCAGCACGATAGCGGTGCGGGCTTGCGCTTCGAGACGCGTCAATTCCGCTTCCACGTTCGCGTTGCACACACCAAGCGACTCGATCAGACGATGGTTGCCGAGGTAGTACAGCGTCTGGCCCACACGCCCCTTCACGCCCATTCCGACGAGCGCCTCGAAGTCAGTGACCGACGGCAGTGCGCCCAGCCCCGCTTGCGCGTGACCCTCGACAACGGCGCGCGCGATCGGGTGCGTCGTCTGCGCATCGAGCGCGGCGGCTAACGTCAGCACCTCGTCGCGCGACGTTTCACCGAGCGGCACAACGTCGGTCAGGCGCGGCTCGCCACGAGTGAGCGTGCCGGTCTTGTCGACGGCAACTGCGCGAATAAGACGACCACTCTCCAGAAATGCGCCGCCCTTGATCAGAATGCCGGCACGCGCCGCTGCCGTCAGACCGCTCACGACCGTGACCGGTGTCGAAATCACCAGCGCGCACGGACAAGCGATGACCAGCATCACCAGCGCCTTGTAGATCCACGGCGACCACGCCAGGCCGAAGGCCAGCGGCGGGACCAGCGCGACGAGCAGCGCGCAGAGCACGACAGCCGGGGTGTAGACACGCGAGAACTTGTCCACGAAGCGCTGTGTCGGCGAGCGCTGTTGCTGCGCTGTCTCGACAATGCGCACGATGCGGGCAAGTGTCGTATCGCCCGGCGCAACGTTCGTGCGATACACGATGAGACCGCTCTCGTTGATGCTGCCTGCGTAGACCTCGTCGCCCACCGTCTTGTCGACGGGCACGCTCTCTCCGGTAATCGACGCCTGATTGAGTGCAGAGTTGCCCTGCTCGATCACACCATCGATGGCGATGCGCTCGCCCGGACGCGCCCGCACGCGCGCACCTACCGCAAGGGATGCGGCGGGCACGTCCGCCCAACTGCCATCAGCCTGCTCCACCGACGCCTGATCGGGCGCCAGACGCATCAGCGCCTCCACCGCGCGACGAGCACGTGTGAGCGACGCGGCCTCGAGCTTTTCGGACAGGGCAAACAGCACGATCACCATCGCCGCTTCCGGCCACTGGCCGATGAACATCGCGCCAAGCACGGCCAACGACATCAGGAAGTGGATGTTCAGGGTGAAGTGTCGCAGCGCGATCCAACCCTTCTTGAGCGTCGGCAGACCGCACGCCAGAATGGCTGCAACGACCATGGCGCCGACCCACGGGCTATGTTCGGGGACGCCCGACCACACGGCGACTTCGCTGGCCGCAGCCAGCACGCCCCCCGCCACCAGACGCGCGACATCGCCCTTGCGGCTCGCGGGCGGCGGTGCCGCGCTGGCGTTGTCCCCGACGAGCGGCACCGGCGTCATACCGAGCTTGCGCAGCGTGTCGGCAACCGCCTCACCCTGCTGCGAAACGTCGGTGGGCGAGGCGTTTTCGTCGAAAACGACCGTCAATTCGCGCTTGAGGAGATTGAAGTACAGAGCGTCGACACCGGGCCGGCGCTCAAGCTGATCGCGGATGAGACGTTCTTCCGTCGGACAATCCATCTGATCGATGCGGAATCGCGTCTGCGGTGCGCCGGTCGACGGCACCGGCTCGACGGGCATCATGCTTGCGTCCCCCGCACAACAGGACGAACCGCCGTGCGTGTGCGGCGCACCGGAAGCCTGCGACGCGGCATGATCGTGCGCGTGCCCGTGGTCATGGTCATGGTCATGATCGTGATCATGCGAGTGGTCGTGGCGATGCCCGTGATCGTGACGGTGCGCATGGCCCGGGGCTTCCCCGTGGTCATGGGCCTTGATATCTTCCGCCGTCGAGCCCGCCAAACGAGCCGAATCCGAGGGGTTGGACATGTGGACTCCTGGTTTCCTGATTCGTGTTACCCTTCATTCAAAACCCTGTAGTGACTACGGAGTCAAGCATGAAAATCGGAGAATTGGCCCGGGCGGCGGGGACCGATGTCGAAACGATCCGCTATTACGAGCGGGCGGGCCTGCTGACGGCCCCGCCGCGGACCGATGCCGGCTATCGCACCTACGGTGAAGATCATCTGGAAGCCCTGCGCTTCATCCGTCATTGCCGCTCGCTCGATATGCCGCTCGCAGACGCGAAGCGACTGGGCGAACTCGCCCACGACACGAACGTGACGTGCGAGGACGCGAACCAACTGATCGAAGCGCATCTCGCGCGTGTGCACGCCCGCATCCACGAATTGAAGGCACTCGAACAACAACTGCTGCATCTTCAGGCGCAGTGTCATAGCCGTCACGAAACAAGCGACTGCGGTATTCTGCGTGCGCTCATGCAGGGTGCAAACGGCGAAGCTTGCGCGTGCCACACCGACACCGACCCGATCGAAGTCGCCTGCGATCACGAACATCTGCACGCGTAGACATCAGGGCGCGTTACCGCACGCACAACGTGTAACGCGCCGCTTTGCCTCTCTCGGCACCCGCAACATCCTCCCTCCGGAAAGCCCACGTCGACGCGCCTCAAACCGACGCACGCCTTTCAAACGATTTCCTGTGCTCGCATTGCACTGAACGCCGCGATGATTGTGATGATTCGCCGCATTCCCCGCGAAAACAGGGGCAAAACGGCGCACTTTCTATACAATGTCCCGCACGCGACGCGCCAGTAGCCACTCATTCGCATGAACAGCCATGGCGTGACGTTCAGGATGTGCACATCGATCTGTCGCAATCCGTTCCAATTTTTGCTCATTTGTCGGAGACCTTATGTCCAGCGATGTATCCGCTACGCCAACACCCGCGACGGAAAGCAACGCCGACATCGTGATCATGGGCGCCGGGGCCGCGGGGATTTCCGTGGCCGCCAGTTTGCGCCGTCGTCGTCCGTCGCTCTCGATCACGATCGTGGACCCGGCCGACACGCATTACTATCAGCCGGCCTGGACCCTCGTCGGTGCGGGAGAATTCGATCCCGCACGCACGGCGCGTCCGATGTCGAGTGTCATTCCCGAAGGCGTGCATTGGATCCAGGCAGCGGTCACCGCATTCGCGCCGGAACATCAGCAAGTCCTGCTCTCTGACGGTCGTCGCCTCGGCTATCGTTACCTCATCGTGGCGCCGGGTCTTCAACTGAATTGGGAAGCCATCGACGGCCTGACCGACACACTGGGTCGCAACGGTGTGACGTCCAACTATCGCTTCGATCTCGCGCCCTATACGTGGTCGCTGGTTCGCGAGTTCAAGGGCGGCAATGCCCTCTTCACGCAGCCACCGATGCCGATCAAGTGTGCCGGCGCACCGCAAAAGGCGATGTATCTGTCGGCCGATACGTGGCGTCAGCGCGGCTTGCTCGACAAGACAAAGATCGAGTTTCATCTCGTGGCACCGGCACTGTTCGGCGTGAAGGATTACATCCCCGCGCTCATGGAATACGTGGAGCGCTATGGCATCTCGCTCAACCACCTCTCGCATCTGCGCGCGGTAGACGGCGAGCATCGCGTTGCCCGTTTCGAAATTTTTGACGCCGATGGTCAATCGCAGTTTGTCGACAAGCCGTTCGACCTTCTGCACGTGGTGCCGCCGCAAAGTGCACCGGACGTATTGCGCGCGAGCCCGCTGGCCGATGCCGCCGGCTGGTGTGAGGTCGACCCGGCCACGCTGCGTCACGCACGCTATGCCAATGTGTTCGGCTTGGGCGACGCAATCTCTGCCCCGAACGCCAAGACGGTCGCTGCCGCGCGCAAACAAGCCGTCGTTGTCGCCGAAAATCTGCTGGCGGCGATGGACGGCCGCCCGCTGGCGCTGCACTACGATGGCTATGGGGCTTGCCCACTGACGGTGGAACACGGCAAGATCGTGCTTGCCGAGTTTGGCTACGGCGGCAAACTGCTGCCAACCTTCCCCATCGACGGCACGCACGCGAACCGTTTTGCATGGATATTGAAAAAGTACGTGCTGCCAAAGGTCTATTGGGATTTCATGCTTCGCGGGCGAGAATGGCTGGCGCAACCCAGCCGCGCTGGCCATAGGTGAAACCCGCACTCAATTTTCAATGAAGGGTGCCGTTAAAGGTCAAAGGACCCGGTTTCGCGACCGGGCACGAGCTTCTAGTCGGGCCACGCCTTGCGCGCGGTCTGCCTGATTGCAGGGGATGCGTAGCACCGGCCGGTGCGCCGCAACCGCCCCCTTGCACGACGGCCGACACATTTACGCGTCTTATGCAGAACATGATTCAAGGGTTTTCTGGCGGCACGACCTGTTCGACGCGTGGGCTTCCTCTGTCCGCAGGCATTTCACGCGGCAATGACAAACGTTCAACCGTACGGGCGACGCCTGCCCGCCTGCCGAGATGAACGATACCAACGCGCTGCGACGACAAGTCGTCCTCGCCGATCTGCTGCTGGATCGCCAGCGGCTGTTGCGCGCCCTCAGCCTCGAGTTGCGCACCCCGAGTCCGCCCGGCAGCCATAGCGCGCTGGTGGTGTTGCACGTAGGCCGCGGTCAGCGCAAGGCGACCAGCCAACCCGCGATCTCGGATGCCGATCTGCTCGCCACGATCGCGTTTCGCATCGGCTCGCGCATTCGCCGTCGCGACCTCATCGGCCGTGTCTCCGACCAGCAGATTGCCATCTTGCTACGCGACCTCGGCAGCCGCGAAGCCGCGTCGCAGATCACCCGCCGCTTCATCCGCGCCGGTGAATCGCCCGTGCCCTGCGGCAATGGCCTCCTCTATCCGATTCTCTCGGCGGGTGTGACTCATCTGCCGCAGGTGCCGGTCTGGCCGGCGACGCTGCTTGAACACACGTCGGACGTCGCCGATCAGGCCATTCGGGAGAGCGCGTCGCGTTTTCTCGTCACCGAGGCCCCGTCGGCCCCGACCGAAGGCATCAATCCGCCGGACGAAGCGGGCAACGAACACTATTGGCGCAACGCTATCGGACGCGCACTGTCGGGCTCGGAATTCCGACTCCACTACCAGCCGCAGATTGACATGCGCACCCACCGGTTGACCGGTCTCGAGGCGCTCATCCGCTGGCAACGCGACGACGAACTGATCATGCCGGGCGAATTCATCCCGGCCGCCGAGCGCTGCGATGTGATCGGCCCGATCGGCGACTGGACGCTGCACGAGGCTTGCCGTCAGCTCGACCAATGGCACACGGAAGGTGAGGAGTATCCGCGTGTGGCCGTCAACCTGTCGGCACAGCAAATGCGCGTGCAAACGCTTGAGACGGTCCGCTACGCCCTCAAGCACCATCGCGTGCCGCCGGACAAGCTCGAGATCGAGATTACCGAGTCGTCGCTGATCTCTCACATCGACGAAGCCGCTACGCTGATGAACGAACTCGTGGCGATGGGCGTGCGCTTGTCGCTGGACGATTTCGGCACCGGTTATTCGAGCTTTGTGCGGCTGAAGCGCTGGCCGTTCGGCACCGTCAAGATCGACTACCAGTTCGTGGCCGGCGTGCTGCTCGGCGGCTACGATACCGAACTGATTCGCGCCATCATTGCGATCGCCCGCAAGCTCGAGATCGAGACGGTTGCGGAGGGTGTCGAGACCAGCGCGCAACGCGACGCACTTGCATCGCTGGGCTGTCACGCCTGGCAGGGGTATCATTGCACGCGCCCCTTGCCGCCCGGGCATATCGAGACATTCATTCGCAACTGGCACGGGCGCCTGTAAACGCGTCTGCAACCGCATCTGCCGTTGGCCAACGCCCTGTTCAATCGTCACCGCACCGCTTCCGCACTCGTAGGCGGCCTGGTCATTCTCGTGTGCGTCCTCATCGCCTGGGGACTCGCCCGCTTCGCCGCCGATCAGTTGGTGGCGAACCGCTCGGCGCGGCTGCTCTTCGAAGAGCGCAGCGTTGCGACCCGGCTCGCCCACGGCACCGTCCACACGGTCAACCAGGACTTGATGCTCATTCGCGGCATCCCGCAAGTGCTCGCCCAGATCGAGCAGATTCAGGATGCTGCCGGCAGCATCGCAGCGCATCCGCTCACAGAGATGCCACACGACAAGGTCCGGCAGACGCTGCTCACCAACCCGGCACTCAAGCCCGTCAATGAGTTGCTGCGCGCGGCGCAACTCTATTTCGGCGCAGATCTCGTATGGCTGGGCACGCCGGACGGCGTTACCGTCGCCTCCAGCGACGCATACACGACCAACCCGCTGATCGGCGACAACTATGGCGACCGGGGCTACTTCAACACGGCCGTGCTCGGTGGCGCCGGGCAGCAATACGTCATCGGACGTAAAACCGGCCTGCCCGGCATCTACTTCACCGCGCCCGTCTATCGTGACGGCTTGCTCGTGGGCGTGATGGTGGTCAAGCTGGGCCTGCGCCGGTTGGCACACTGGGTCGATTCGGGAGCTTCATTCGTTACGGACACCAATGGGGTCATCGTGCTGGCCAACGACCCGACGTTCACCGGTCTCGCGGTCCCCGGTGCCGAGGTCTTCAAACTTACGCGAGCCGAGCGGCGCCATCTCTATCAGCAGGAAGACTTCACCGTCGTTCCAATCGAAGACTACGATCTGGCGCCCGGCACACCAGCGCTGCTGCAAAATTCGATCGATGACGAGGAAGGGGATCACAACACGCGCCTCGTCCGAGTGCGCCCCGACAATCAACCGTATCTTCTGGAAACCGAACCGTCGGCGGACAGCGAACTGGTCATTTACACCATGAACGAAGCGCCAACGCTTGGCAGCCTGTCCATCGAACGGCGCCGCTATGCGGCTTTGGTCTTCGCCCTGTTGCTTAGCTCGGCGGGCGCGCTCTGGCTGCTCGTCCGCTATCTGCGTCGCGAAAAACTTCAGTTGACCGACACATTGGCCAAGAATGCAGCGCTTGAGCACGAGGTCAAATACGATGCCCTCACGGGTGCGCTGTCACGGGGTCACTTCCTAAAGCGCTTGCGCGCCGAGGTCGCACAAGCCGACTCAACGGAGGTGCCGACCTGCGTCATCCTCGTCGATCTGGACCATTTCAAGCAGATCAACGACACATGGGGCCATGCGCTCGGCGATACGGTGCTGGCAACATTCGTGCGTCTTTGTCACGATTCGTTACGCGAAGATGACATCTGCGGTCGTTTGGGGGGCGAAGAATTCGCTATTATCTTGAGTGGCGCCACCGAGGCACGAGCCCTTGAAGCCGCGGAACGCTTGCGTGAGGCGGCACGCACGGCTCGCATCAATGTCGATGGACGGCAGGTTCAGTTCACGATAAGTGCCGGCGTAGCCCAATGGCACGCAGGTGACGACGACAACGCATGGCTGCGACGTGCCGACGCGGCGCTGTATCTAGCCAAATCTCGCGGACGCGATTGCTGCGCCCGCGAATCCGACCTCCGGGTACTCACCCGAGGCGGGTCGTAACAGACTTCGGGCTTACCGGCCCGGGGTCGCCAACCCAGACCGGACCGATGCCCAAGACGAATCTCGCCACATTCGCCCCATCGCCGCTGCGCGCCATCCAACTCGGCACCGCAGCGCTCTGCCTGGCTCTGAGCGGTGCGGCAAACGCCGAACTCTCACTCCTGCAACCCCCGCGCGCCCTCACGGGCGGCGCACCGTTGCAGTTGACCTTGCTGGCCACTCAGGACAGCCCCGGTCGCAAAACGATCAAGCTGCCCGACGAAATTGTCGTACGCATCGCCAACGACGACTTCAAGCCCACACTACTCCACCTGAAGCGTGCGGCCGTGGCCCCTGCTGAAGTCACGCTGTCGAACGGCCAGTTCCGGCGCATCGAGTATTCCGCGGCGCTGCCCAAGGAATTGCGCGGCACCGTGCGCATTGAACCGGTCGACTGGGATGCTTCAACAACCACCATCGTGCTTGATCGCGCTGCGCCGGCCGAACCCATGATCGCTGCCGCACCGGCCTCCGCCGCAGTGGGCGCCGCGCAAACCACGGGAGAAGGCGTGCCGGCATCGAGCGCGATCGCCAGCGCCGCGCCCGACACCGTTGCCCCGACAAGCGACACCGAGTTCGCCCGCATCTCGTCGAATGAGCCGATGTACATCGCGTTCGGCAAGAACGGCGACGCGAATGCGCGCTTTCAACTCAGTTTCAAATTCCACATTCTCAAGCCGGACAATCCAGCGTCGAAGTCCTTCCTCGACAATCTGTACTTCGGCTACACCCAGTTGTCGATCTGGGATCTGCAAGCCGAGTCGGCGCCCTTCCGCGATTCGAACTACCGGCCGAGTCTCTTCTACTACATCCCGGATACCGGCGCGCGCGCAAGCTGGTTCACGTCGCTGGGCATCGCGGCAGGTGTCGAACATGAGTCCAACGGCAAGGCAGGTCCCGATTCCCGCAGCATCAACACCGTCTTCGTCAAACCGATCCTGACGTTTGGCAACCCATCCGAATACCACTGGACGGTGGCGCCGAAGCTCTACGCCTATGTCGAAAAGAGCGACAACCCCGATATCCAGAACTACCGTGGGTACATGGACCTGCTGGTCTTGTGGGGCAAGCCGAACGGCTGGCAGATTGGTGCGACCCTGCGCAAGGGCATGAAGCGCAACTATGGCAGCGTGGATGTTCAGGTAACCTACCCGCTCGGCAAGCTGATCCCGGGCACCGGTGGTTACATCTGGCTCGGGTACTTCACCGGCTACGGGGAAGATTTGCTCGACTACAATCGCCACTCACCGTCGCAGGTTCGGATCGGGTACAGCGTGTTCCGCTGGTAACGCCACCCCCGGGCTTGTGGGGACGGCGGAGCGCACATGGACAGCGCATGGCACTGCCCCGCCGCCCCGCGGGCTCACAACACCAGCACGAGCGCCCCCACCACAATCAGTGCACCGCCGAGCGCCTCCTTGAGCGAGAACGGCTCACCGAGCACCACCCAGCCGACAAGCATCGCCATGGCAACACTGAGCTTGTCGAGCGGCGCTACCCCCGACACCGGCCCCAACTGCAACGCGCGGAAGTAACAAAGCCACGACAAACCCGTCGCCACGCCGGACAGCACCAGGAACAGCCAGGTATTCGCGCTGAGGCTGGTCGGTCGCTGCCACTCGCCCCGCATGCCCACGATCGCCAACGTCACCGCAAAGATGATGACGGTGCGAATCAGCGTGGCCATGTTCGAGTTGACGTGCGCCACCCCGAGCTTGCCGAACACTGCCGTCAACGCGGCAAAGAACGCCGAACCCAGCGCAAAGAGTTGCCAGCTACGCAGCATAAAGAATCATCACCCTTTCAGAGAGTTAAGTACCGCCAACCCGAAACTCGTCGAAATGTCCACCACCTGAACCCTCCCGTAGGGGAATGGCAGCCGGTCCGGCCATCGGTGAGATAATGGCGCTTCCCTGTGACTCCACCCCGCCTTCCGGCCGAAATCGCCCTTTATGTCCGAACTGCACGACCGCCCCGACAGCCCCTGCATTGGCGTTTGCTCGACACTCTTCGACGACGTCTGCAAAGGCTGCGGCCGAACCGCTTACGAAGTGTCGAACTGGGTGTTCTTCACTGACGAAGAGAAGGCCGTGGTGTGGGAGCGCATCAACCGCGAGGGCACGGCGATGCGCTATTGCGATAACGGGTCTACGGGATCTTCGGCGTCTAAGACTTCGCAGACTTGAACTGCAGCGACTTGTACTCGAGGAACTCCTCGAAGCCGTACACACCGTTCTCGCGTCCGTGCCCCGACTGTTTGAAACCGCCGAACGGCGCCTGCACGTTGAACTCCCCGCCATTGATGTCCACCTGCCCCGTGCGGATCTGACGCGCCACGCGCACCGCACGCGCCTCGTCGCCTGACCACACGCCACCGCCCAATCCGTAAATGGAGTCGTTGGCGATGCGCACGGCATCCGCTTCGTCCTGATACGTGATGATCGAGAGCACCGGGCCAAAAATCTCCTCCTGCGCGACCGTTGCATCTGGCGTGACACGCCCCAACACCGTCGGCTGGACAAAGAATCCCGCTTCGAAGCCCTCCGGCACGGCATCCCCACCCGCGATCAGTTCGGCCCCTTCTGCAACCCCCTTGCGGATATAGGTCTGTACGCGCTCGCGCTGTGCTGCCGACGCCAACGGCCCGAGACGCGTTGTCTCTTCGCGCGGATCACCCAACGTAAAGCGAGCTACGGCCTCCCGGGCCAGCGTTTTGACTTCTTCATAGCGCGACGCCGGCACCAGCATGCGGGTATGGGCCGAACAGGTCTGGCCGGAATTCAGGTAGCAAGCGTTGAGTGTGCCTTTGACCGCTGCCGCGAGGTCTGCGTCGTCAAGCACAACAGAGGCCGATTTGCCGCCCAACTCCAACGCCACGCGCTTGACCGTTTGCGATGCCACTTCGGACACGCGCTTGCCTGCCCGCGTCGAGCCGGTAAACGACACCATGTCGACGTCGGGATGCCGCGCCAGCACTTCGCCGACCACCGGCCCGAGTCCCGTCACCAGATTGAATACGCCTGCCGGCAAACCGGCTTCGGCGATCACCTCCGCCAAGATGAACGCGTTGAACGGCGCCACCTCCGACGGCTTGAGCACCACCGTGCATCCGGCAGCCAACGCAGGCGCCACTTTCAACGTGATCTGATTCAGCGGGTAGTTCCACGGCGTGATCGCCCCGACGACGCCCACCGGCTCTCGCACCACTAGCGAATTGCCCACGCGCGCTTCGAATTCGAACCCTTCGGCCAGTTCGGCGTACTTGTTCCAGTGGTAAACCGGACCGCCCACCTGAATCGCCCGAACAAGCTTGATCGGCATGCCCGTCTCGCCCGTTATGACTTTCGCCAGATCCTCCGTGCGCGCCTTCAGGCCTGCCGCGATCTTGCGCAGATACCCGGCACGCTCGGCAGGTGACGTCGCAGCCCACGCATCGCGCGCCTTCCTCGCTGCGGCAATGGCTGCCTCCGTATCCTCTTTGGCCCCCTCGGGAATGCGGCCCATGAGCTTCGCATCGGCCGAATGGAAGACGTCCAGTGTGCCGCGTCCAACCGGCGTTACCCACTGGCCGTCGATGAAAAACTTGTCGTACGTAATCATGCAATGTCTCCTACTGGCAGATGAACGTCGAACGGTCATTGTAGTCCGCTCTCCCCCATGCATCTCAGTCTCGCAGTGAATTCGGGCAGCGCCGATCCGCTCGTTCCGATATTCCGAGGATGTCATCGGACGACACGTCGCCAGTTGGACGCGCCGTAAACGCAAACAGGGCGCCTGCCATGCAAGCGCCCTGCCGGTATTACGAGTGCCGAGTAAGCGTCTCGGCAACTGCCGTCAGATTTCCACGCCCTGGCTGGCCAGGTACTCGTCATAAGTCCCGGCGTAATCGACCAGCGTGCCGTCGCTCTTTACTTCGATGATGCGCGTGGCCAACCCCGACACGAACTCACGGTCGTGCGAAACGAAGATCAGCGTGCCCGGATACTTGTCTAGAGCGATCTGAAGCGACTCGATCGACTCCATGTCCATGTGGTTGGTCGGCTCGTCCATCATCATCACGTTGTGACGGCCCAGCATCAGCTTGCCCCAGATCATGCGGCCCTTCTCACCACCGGAGAGCACACGCACGGACTTGCGCACGTCGTCGCCGCCGAACAGCAGACGACCCAGCGAGCCACGGATCACCTGATCGTCGTCGCCTTCCTTGCCCCATTGCGTCATCCAGTCGGTGAGCGACAGATCCTGTGGGAACGCTTCCGACGTGTCCTGCGGCATGTAGCCGATGTTGGCGTTCTCGGCCCACTTCACGTTGCCCGTATCGACCGGCAATTCGGCCATCAAGCTACGCAGCAGCGTGGTCTTGCCCGCACCGTTCTCGCCAATGATCGCTACACGTTCACCGGCACGTACGGCGCCGGAGTAGTTCTTGAAAATCTGACGGTCGAACGACTTGCCAATACCCTCGAATTCAAACGCGAGGTTATGCAGCTTCTTCTCGAATTCGAAGCGAATGAACGGGTTCTGACGCGACGAAGGCTTGATGTCTTCAACCTTGATCTTGTCGATCTGCTTGAGACGGCTCGTCGCCTGACGTGCCTTCGACTTGTTCGCCGAGAAGCGGCGCACGAAGTCCTGCAGATCGGTAATGCGTTCCTTCGCCTTCGTGTTCGCGGCCATCTGACGCTCACGGGCCTGCGCCGATGCGAGCATGTAGTCGTCGTAATTACCCGGATAGACCGTCAGCGTGCCGTAGTCCATGTCCGCCATGTGCGTGCACACGGCGTTCAAGAAGTGGCGATCGTGCGAAATGATGATCATGGTGGAGTTGCGCTCGTTGAGCACGTCTTCCAGCCAGCGGATCGTGTTGATGTCCAGGTTGTTGGTCGGTTCGTCGAGCAGCAACACGTCCGGATTCGAGAACAGCGCCTGCGCCAGCAGCACACGCAGCTTCCAGCCCGGCGCGACATTGCTCATCGGGCCCTGGTGCTGATCGATCGGAATGCCCACGCCCAGCAGCAGTTCGCCGGCGCGTGCTTCGGCCGTATAGCCGTCGTACTCGGCGAACTTCGCTTCGAGTTCGGCCGCGTGCATGTAATCGTCGTCCGTCGCTTCCGGATTGGCGTAAATGGCATCGCGCTCGCTCATGGCGGCCCACATTTCGGTGTGGCCCATCATCACGACGTCGAGCACGCGCATGTCTTCATACGCGAACTGGTCCTGCTTGAGCTTACCCAGACGCACATTGGGTTCGAGCATGACGTTGCCGCCGCTCGGATCCAGATCGCTGCCGAGGATCTTCATGAATGTCGACTTGCCGCAGCCGTTAGCGCCGATCAGGCCATAGCGGTTGCCCCCGCCGAACTTGACGGAGATGTTCTCGAAGAGCGGCTTGGCGCCGAATTGCATCGTGATATTGGCAGTAGACAGCACAGGCGGTATCCGGGGAAATGAAGTGCGGCGGCACAAAATTGCGCCACGAAACCGGATATTTTAACACCGATGCGTGTCACGCGCCCTCAGTGGCCCCCAGCGCTTGTGAAGCCTCCGAAATGCGGCGCCCCAAGGGAGGACGAGGAACTGCCGGCCTTAGGCTGCCTAACGCCGCGTGAAGCTGCCCGAAGCCTCTCGCATGCCGTTTGCGGCCAAACACGCCAGGACGGCCATCGTTTGCCGCGCCTCGGCCCCCATCACCCTCGACACGCCCTTCTGATGACCACCATCCGCCTATCGACGACCACTCCACGCACGTTGCGCCCTCACCGTCTCCGCCATCGCCTGCGTAACGCTTGCCACCCCCTCCTCGGCTTTCTCAGCGTCGCCGCGCTGCTGACGGCCCCAACTACCCCGGCATCCGCCGACACCCGCTCTGCTGGCGTAAGTACTGAAACCCTCGTGAAATCCGCCGCCGCGTGGGACCAGACCGGTTACACGGTCTATCCGCCCGGCATTCCCGAGCCAACGCTCGTACGCATCACCTTGGCCCCGAACACCCGACTCGCCTGGCACACCCATCCGATGCCGGCTATCGGCTACGTGGCTTCCGGGCAATTGACGGTCGAACGCGCAGATAACGGCGTACAACGATCATTCGCTGCCGGGCAGACGATCACGGAACTGGTCGACGTGCCACATCGTGGCTGGACCGGCGATGCCGGCGCCGAACTGCTGGTCTTCTATGCACGGTCGGTACGGCAACCCCTCTCCGTGGCCTCGCCCGACGCAGAAAAGCTCGCCGACGAGGAGCGGGTGAAGACACCCCGCGACTGACGCCGATCGCCCATCACCCGCCTATAAAAAAACGCCGGCAGATACCGGCGTTTTTTTCTGATAGCACGATGCCGCACAACGGCGGCAGCCGTTCTTACTGCTTCGGCAGCGAGCCTTCCACGCCTTCGACGAACCAGTTGATCTGGTGCTTCTCGTCGTCGTTGAGCGTCTTGCCGGCCGGCACGATTTCCTTGCCGTCCTGCCCCTTGATCGGGCCGGTGAACGGATCGTACTTGCCGTCACGAATGGCATCGTGGCGCGCGGTGACAGCCTTGCGGGCAGCTTCCGACACGGCCTTGTCGTTGATGGCCACGAGGTTGATCTCGTCTTCCTTGATGCCACCCCAGACCGGCGTGTTCTTCCACGAGCCTTGCATGACTTCGTCGACGGTGCGGATGTAGTACTTGCTCCAGTCGATGGCAGCCGACGCGAGGTGGGCGTTCGGGCCGAACTTGCTCATGTCCGAATCCCAGCCGAAGGCGTGGATCTTCTTCTCTTCAGCCACCTGCATCACCACGGCCGAGTCGACGTTCTGCATCAGCACGTCGGCGCCTTGGCCGACGAGCGACTCCGCCGCCTGACGTTCCTTACCCGGATCGAACCAGCTATTGATCCAGACGACCTTCACCTTGACCTTCGGATTGACTTCACGTGCCGCGATGGTGAACGCGTCGATGTTGCGGATCACCTCGGGAATCGGCACCGATGCCACATAGCCGATCACGTTGGACTTCGTCACGTGTCCGCCGACCACGCCCGCCAGATGCGCGCCTTCGTACGTGCGCACGTCATACGTGCCGAGGTTCGGCGCCGTCTTGAAGCCGGTGGCGTGTTCGAACGTCACATCGGGGAAGTCGGCGGCCGTCTTGACCATCGAGTCCATGTAGCCGAAAGACGTGCCGAAAATCAGCTTGTTGCCCTTGCTCGCCAGATCGCGGAACACGCGCTCCGAGTCCGCACCTTCGGGCACGTTCTCCACGCGAGTCACGGTCACTTTGTCGCCGTACTTGGCTTCAACGGCCTTCGCACCTTGCTCGTGTGCATACGTCCAGCCAGCGTCGCCCGGGTTGCCGATGTAGACGAACGCTACGCCCATCGGCCCCTTGCCTGCCGGTGCAGCCGACGCCTGCGCATCGGACGCTGCCGCCGGCGCATTCGCGGTGTTGTTTTCCTGCTTGCCGCAGGCGGAAACCAGCATGGCGGCCGCCAGGCTTGCCATCGTGATCAGGACTTTACGTCGCATCGATTTTCTCCTCGTCATCGATTGTTTCAGGTTGATTCTGTTGTCGTGTACCAAACGTTCACGCTGCCCTCGGGCAACGTTTCAAGATCCTGCGAAGAACGGCTTGCCCAGCGACGCCGGCGCATTCAGGCGAATCGTCTGGCGATTGCGCGAGATGATCACCAACACGGCAATCGTCGCCAGATACGGCAAGCTGGCCAGCGCTTGCGACGGAATGCGAATACCCATCGCCTGCGCCTGAAATTGCAGCGCCATGACCACGCCGAACAGCAACGCGCCGAGCACCGTACGTCCCGGACGCCATGTCGCAAACACCACCAGCGCCAGCGCAATCCATCCGCGCCCGGCGGTCAGGTTCTCTTGCCAGAGGCGCAGATAGCCGACCGAGTAATACGCACCCGCCAGCCCCGACATCGCGCCGCCGAACAGCGTCGCGTAATAACGTATGCGCACCACCGGGTAGCCGATGGCATGCGCGACAGCGGGGGCCTCGCCGATCGAGCGCAGCACCAGCCCGGCGCGCGTGCGGTAGAGGAACCACGCAATCGCCACAAGCAACACGACCGAGAGATAGCCCAGCGGGTTGAGCGAGAAGATCGACGGTCCCAACACGGGAATCGACGACAGGCCCGGAATCGGCAGATCACGCAGCATCGGGATAGTGGCGTCCGTGTACGGACGGCCTACGTAGGCCGAGAGGCCCACACCGAAGATCGTCAGCGCCAGCCCCGTTGCCACCTGATTGGCCATGAGCGAGAGCGTGAGCCACGCGAAGATGGCTGACATGAGCATGCCCGCCGCAATGCCCGCGAGCACACCGAGCCAGAGGCTTCCCGTCTGCACGGTCACGGCGAATGCGCCAATGGCGCCCATGAGCATCGTGCCTTCCACACCAAGATTGAGGACGCCCGACTTCTCCGTCACCAGTTCGCCCAATGCGGCGAGCATCAACGGAATGGCCGCAATCACGGCACTTGCCGCCAGCGGCGTCAGCAGATTGATCCAGTCCATGCGGCGCTCCTCAGGCTTCGCGCGCGTGCGCACGGGCACGACGGCGCAGACGGTAATTCACGAAAACGTCGCAACCCAGCAAGCTGAACAGCAGCAGCCCCTGAAACACGCCGCTGATCGCCTTGGGCAATTGCAACGACGTCTGCACCGCTTCGCCGCCGAGGTACAGCAACGCCATGAGCAGGCTCGCCAGCACGATGCCGACCGGATGCAGCCGGCCGACGAACGCCACGATGATGGCCGTGAAGCCGTAGCCCGGCGCCCAGGTCGCCTGCAACTGCCCGACCGGCCCCGCCACCTCACCGGTGCCCGCGAGCCCCGCTGCCGCCCCACCGATCAGCAGCGCAAGCCAGACGGCGCGCGGCTCGGAATAACCGGCATAACGTGCAGCAAGCGGCGCGAGGCCGCCGACTTCCATTCGGTACCCGGCGAAGCTCTTGCGCATGAAGAACCACGCGGCCGGCACCGCCACCACCGCCATGAACACCGATGCGTTCAGGCGCGTACCGCGCCACGGCGCCCAATGCCAGTCACCGAAAAAGCGCGGGAACAGCGCCTCGCGGCTAAAGTTGATCGACTGTGGGAAGTTCATGCCGTGCGGGTCCTGCCACGGCCCGCTCACCAGATAGATCAGAAGTTGCGTGGCAACGTACGTCAACATCAGGCTCACGAGAATCTCGTTGGCGTTGAAGCGCACGCGCAACAGCGCGGGGATCGCAGCCCACAGCATGCCGCCCACTGCCCCTGCCGCCATCATCAACGGCAACAGCCACGGGCCGCCATGTCCGTCGAAATGAATCGCAACGCCGGAGGCGAAAATCCCCCCTAGCAACAATTGGCCCTCCGCCCCGATGTTCCACACGTTGGCGCGATAACCGATGGCCAACCCCAACGCAATCAGGCACAGGGGCGACGCCTTGAGCAACAGCTCGGACCAGCCGTTCAGGCTACTGATCGGCGCGAGGAAGAACGCGGCCATCGCCTGTGCCGGGTTTTTGCCGAGGAAACTGAAGATGAGCACACCGCCGGCCAGCGTGATGAGCGTGGCCACCAGCGGCATGGCGAGCCGCATGGTGCGGGAAGGACTTGGCCGTGGCTCAAGCGTGAAATCGAACATGGTGTCTGGAAATCGATGAAAAACGTTACGGTGCCTGCGCCGGTAAGAACGAAGGCCCGGCGAGGCAGGTCATGCCACGGGTGCCGATACGTCAGGCCGCGCGCTGGCCCGGGCCGCCGGGGAACATCCCCGCCATCCACAGGCCAATCTCGCGTGCGTCGGTCTGCTCGGGCTTGCGCACCGGCGACAGACGCCCCTGAGCAAGCACCGTGATCCGGTCACAAATTTCGAAAAGCTCGTCGAGTTCTTCGGACAGCACCAGCACAGCGACGCCGCGTGCCGAGAGGTCGAGCAACTGTTGACGAATGAAGCTTGCCGCCCCCACGTCGACGCCCCACGTCGGCTGCGCCACCACGAGCACGCGCGGCTCCTGCAGGATTTCGCGTCCGACAATGAACTTCTGCAGATTGCCGCCCGAGAGGCTCTGCGCGGCGGCATCCGGGCCGCCCGCCTTCACATTGAAGCGTTCGATACAAAGGGATGCGAACCGCCGAAGCGCGCTGCGGCGAATCCAGCCACCGCGCAGCAACCCGAGATGCGCCGTACCGGACGCACCGAGCAGTGCATTGTCCGTTAGCGACATGCTGGGCACGGCGCCACGCCCAAGACGCTCTTCCGGCACGAACGCCAGCCCGAGACGCCGCCGGGTGGCCGCCCCCATGCGGCCGACCGCACGGCCATTCAACTGAAGTGCCTCAGCCTGTGGCGCGCGAGACTCTCCGGAGAGCGCCGCCAGCAATTCGGCCTGTCCATTGCCGGACACCCCCGCAATACCGACGATCTCCCCCGCATGCACGTCGAGATTGACGTCATGCAGCGAGGTGCCGAACGGGTCTTCGCTGGCCATCGACAGATGACGTACAGAAAGCAGCACGTCGCCCGGCTGGTGCTCGCGACGCTCGATCTGCGGCAACGCGCGCCCGATCATCATCTGCGCCAGCGTCTCGGCGGTCTCGTCGCGCGGTACGGCGTGACCGGACACGCGCCCGGCGCGCAGGACGGTCGCGCGGTCGCACAGGTCGCGAATCTCGTCGAGTTTGTGACTGATGTAGACAATGCTGCAACCTTCAGCGGCCAGGCGACGCAGCGTAGTGAAAAGCTTCTGGACGGCTTGCGGCGTGAGTACCGACGTGGGCTCGTCCATGATGAGCAGACGCGGATTCTGCAACAGGCAGCGCACGATCTCCACGCGTTGCCGCTCGCCTACCGAGAGGCTGTGCACGTGACGCGCCGGATCGACTTCGAGCCCGTACTGGGCCGACACGTCGCGAATGCGGCCCGCCAGCGCCTTCAGATCGTGTCCCGCGTCGTCGAGCGCGAGGGAAATGTTCTCGGCAACCGTCAACGTCTCAAACAGCGAGAAATGCTGGAAGACCATGCCGATGCCGAGCTTGCGCGCGGCGGCCGGGCTATCGATGCGCGTCGGCTGCCCTTCCCAGCGGATCTCGCCCGCATCGGTGCGCACGGCACCGTAGATGATCTTCATCAACGTGCTCTTGCCCGCGCCGTTCTCACCCAGTACGGCGTGGATCTCACCGGGCAATACGCTCAACGCGATGTCGTCGTTGGCCACCACGCTCGGATAGCGTTTGGTGATGCCGGTCAGCGCCAAACGTGGCGTCGATTGCAGAGGGGATGTCACGGGCGAAGTCTCGGTCCTGGGGCGGGACGAAAATACCCAATTCGCGGCGAAATGTCGAGCATGTGTCAATAACATGGCATGTCCTGACCTATTGCGGGCGACAAGCGCCTATTTTGGTGATAGGGGCTTTCCGCTATAGAGACGCGTGGGGCTTGTGCTTCATAATGATTTACTTATGCAATTCAGGGTCCGACATATTCGGATTGTTATATTTATCATGAGCCAAAACCGCGAACCGATTGACACTTATTTGCTGCGCGTCCTTCACACTTTGTTGATCGAACGTAGCGTGACGCGTGCGGCCGTCAAGCTGAACCAGTCGCAGCCCGCGATCAGCGCGGCCCTGAGGCGTTTGCGCGACATCACCGGCGATCCTTTGCTGGTGCGTGGCAAATCGGGCATGGTGCCCACCGAGTACGGTCAATCACTGCTGGAACCGACGCAAAATGCCTTGCGTGAAATCGAGCGCATTACGGTCCAGCAATCGAACTTCGATCCGGCCACGACGGTGCGCACGTTTCGCATCGGCTCCCCCGACTATCTGAATACCTTGTTCGTGCCGACGGTTGTCGAGCGCTTTCGTCAGCAGGCCCCCAACGCGCAGCTCGAACTGCATTCGCTCGGGCCCGCCTTCGACTACGAGCATGCGCTCGAAGACGGCAAGGTCGACATCGTCATCGGCAACTGGCCCGAGCCGCCCGAGCAGCTTCACCTCTCGAATCTATTCGTCGACCAGATCGTTTGCCTGGTGCGCAACACGCACCCGTACGCCAAACGCGGCCTCACGCTCGAGCAATACCTCGGCAGCCCGCATCTTGCGCCAACGCCCTATTCCGTGGCTCAGCGCGGCGCCATCGATATGCACCTCGCACGCGAGCGTCTGAAGCGTAATGTCGTCGTGACGATTCCATACTTCAATCTGGCACCGTACGTCCTGCTGAAGTCCGATCTGATCTTTACCACGACGCGCCTGTTTGCCGACCATTACGCGGAGTTCCTGCCGCTCACCGTGGTCGAAGCGCCCATCGATTTTCCGCCGATGCAGTACTACCAGTTGTGGCACGAGCGTACGCACTATTCGGATGAAGTACGCTGGCTGCGCAGCGTCATTTCCGACGCCACACGCACATTGCTCGAGACCCGCACGCTACCCTGAGCGTCGGTATCCAATGGGGTCCTGCGCCGTTTTTACCGGCGGAGCGGCCCCCACCGCTCCGCCGAACCGAACGGCGGCGTTCCCCATGCACAGGAACGCCACCCCGATTTCCCGCTTGCGCATTGCCACGCTCGGCCACACACCATGAATATGTGGCCGGAGTGGCAACGCGCTATCGGGAAGCCTCGGCCAGTTGCCGCGCGAGCGCGTTGTGACGCGTGACGAGCGACGGCAGGTTGAGCGTCTCCAGACGCCCTTCGCGCACCACCACTCGTCCGTTCACCACGCTGTACGCGGCTTGTCCAGGGTTACAGAAAACCAACGCCGCCACCGGGTCGTGCAGACCGCCCGCCATGCCGATGGCACGCGTGTCGAACGCCACGAAGTCCGCGGCCATGCCGGCGGCGAGCACACCAATGTCGTCGCGACCCAGCACGCGCGCGCCGCCGACCGTGGCGATTTCCAGCGCCTCGCGGGCCGTCATCGCGCTCGGCCCGAAGCCCACACGCTGCAATAGCAACGCCTGACGCGCTTCGCCGATCATGTTGGCTGCGTCGTTCGAGGCCGAACCATCCACGCCCAGCCCGACCGGCACGCCGGCATCGCGCATCCGGCGAATCGGCGCGATGCCCGAAGCGAGCCGCATGTTTGAACAGGGGCAATGCGCCACGCCGGTGCCGGTCTTGGCGAACAACGCAATGCCCGCGTCGTCGAGCTGCACGCAGTGGGCATGCCAGACGTCATGTCCGACCCAGCCCAGATCCTGCGCATACTCGGCTGGCGTCATGCCGAATTTCTCGCGGCTGTAGGCAATATCGTTGACGTTCTCGGCCAGATGGGTATGCAGCGACACCCCATAGTGACGCGCCATCGACGCCGACTCGCGCATCAGGTCGCGGCTCACCGAGAACGGCGAACATGGCGCGACGACCACGCGCAGCATCGCGTAGCGGCCTTCATCGTGATACGTCTCGATGAGACGCTGCGTGTCTTTGAGAATGTCGTCTTCGCGCTCGACAACACGATCGGGCGGCAATCCTCCCTGACTCTGTCCGACGCTCATGCTGCCTCGGCTCGCGTGGAAACGCATGCCGATCTCGGCGGCGGCTTCGATGCTGTCGTCGAGCTTGCAGCCGTTCGGGTAGATATAGAGATGGTCGCTCGATGTGGTGCAGCCCGAGAGCAGCAATTCGGCCATCGCCGTCTGCGTCGATACACGAATCATCTCCGGCGTGAGATTCGCCCACACCGGATACAGGTTCGTCAGCCAGTTGAACAGTTCGCCGTCCTGCGCGGCCGGAATGGCGCGCGTGAGGCTCTGATACATGTGGTGATGGGTATTGACCAGACCAGGAATCACGACGTGGCCGGTGAGATCGAGCACCTCGTCGGCCGTGGCGGGCAACGTCTCGCTGGGGCCGACGGCCACGATCCGGTTGTCCTCCACGTACAGCCCACCGCGGGCAATCTCGCGGCGGCCGGCATCCATCGTGACCAGCACCTCGGCATTCTTGACGAGCAGTGTTTTCATCAGTGCGCCTCCAGCCCCATGCCTGTGCCGTTCTTCTCACCGTGTCCGTTGGCCGCCGGGGCTTTGAAGCCGTTGAAGTAGGCGTTCAGAATCACGGCCGAGAGCGTGGCAAGCAGAATCCCACTGTGCAGTAACGGCGCGAGTTGCTCCGGCATTTTCGCGAAGAACTTGTTCGACGCGACCGGAATCATCGCCATGCCGACACTGATGGCGACAATGTACAGGTTGTAGCGGTTGTGCGAATAGTCGACCTTCGACAGGATCTTGATGCCGGTGGCGAGCACCATGCCGAACATGACGACCCCTGCCCCGCCCAGCACAAACTGCGGAATCGAGGCGACGACCACCGACATCTTGGGGATCAAGCCGAAAACCAGCAGAATGACACCCGCCGACGCACATACCCAGCGGCTCTTGACGCCCGTCACGCCCACGAGACCAATGTTTTGCGAGAACGACGTGTGCGGGAACGTGTTGAACACACCACCGATCACCGTGGCCACACCGTCGACACGCAGACCGGCCACCAGCGCCTTCTCGTCCACCGGCTTGCCGACGATCTCGCCAAGCGCCAGGAACATGCCCGTCGATTCGATGAACGTGATCAGAATCACGATGGTGAGCGTCGTGATCGCCCACGGATCGAACACCGGCATGCCGAAATGGAACGGCAGCACCACGTCGAACCACTTCACCTGATCCAGACCGTCGAAGTTCACCTTGTGCAGCATCAGCGCAATTGCGAAGCCGAACAGAATGCCGAGCAGCACGGCGATATTCGAGAAGAAGCCCTTCACGAAACGCGTGACCAGCAAAATGAAGATGAGCACCGCGAACGACACGCCCAGATAGACCGGGTCACCGTAATCCGGGTTGCCCACCCCGCCAGCGGCCCAGTTGATGCCCACGCCGATGATCGTCAGGCCGATCGACGTAATCACGATGCCGGTAACGATGGGCGGGAAGAAACGCAGCAACTTGCCGATGACCGGCGCGAGCAGCGTGCCGATGATGCCCGAGGCAATCGTCGCCCCGAAAATGCCGGGCAGGCCGAGCGAAGGATTGGTGCCGATCGCGAGCATCGGACCGACCGCCGCGAAGGTCACGGCCATGATGACCGGCATGCGAATGCCGAAACGGCCCACGCCCACGCTTTGCAGCAACGTCGCAATGCCGCAGCACATCAGATCGGCGGAAATAAGAAAAGCAATCTGATCCTTGGGCAAACCAAGGGCACCGCCAATGATCAGCGGCACCGCTACCGCACCCGCATACATCACCAGCACGTGTTGCAGGCCCAGCATGAACAATTTTCCGATCGGCAGTCGTTCGTCGACCGGATCCACGGCTTTCGTTGTCACACTCATTGCGTCTCCATCCCAGGGGGGCTGTTTGATTGATTTTTTGGGGTGGCTCAATGGTGCAGGTCGACGCCTTTTGCGACAAGACTACCGGGGGCTATAGTGTTTTTTTCATGGAACGTATGCATGAATGCTTATCATGCGTCTCGGGTTTTCCCCAAGAATGTACGTAACCATTGGGCTTTCCGGGCGGTTGGTCTTCGATCGCGACAACACTTCATACGATGACCGTTATATCCCGGATAACAGAAGCAAATAGTGGTCCAAAAAATCCCAAAACCGAGGCGTGCGGCGTACGCTCGACACACCGGCGCGGCGGATTGACGGCCGTCATCTTTTTGTCTGGCGTGACATGGTATGTGCGCGTTTTTATCTTTGGTATTGCGCCCGTTACCCGGCCGCCATCTCCCTACAATGCACCCATCCATCACAGGAGACACCATGGGACGACTGACTACCCACGTACTAGATACATCGCACGGCAAGCCTGGCGCAGGCATCCGTGTCGAGCTGTGGCGCGTGGACGGCGAGCGCCGCTCGCTGCGCGACGTGCAGACCAATAACGACGGCCGCTGCGACAAGCCGCTGCTCGAAGGCGAGGAATTTGTCGCAGGCGAATATGAGCTGGTGTTCCACGCGGGCGATTATTTCGCCGCGCAAGGCGTGGACGTCCCGTCGCCGCGCTTCGTCGATCGCGTTGTGCTGCGTTTCGGCATTGCCGAGCCTTCCCAGCATTACCACGTGCCCCTTCTGGTATCGCCGTGGAGCTTTTCCACGTATCGCGGCAGCTGAAACGCGAGCGTGAACGTCAGGCAGTTGAGGAGAACATAAGATGGAAGCGTTTATTACCGACTGGGTCAATCTGTTGCTGCGCTGGCTGCATGTGGTGGCAGCCATCGCCTGGATTGGCGAGTCGTTCTATTTCGTGATGCTGGACAACGGTCTGAAGCCGCCCAAGGCCGCTGAAGACAAGCAAAAAGGCGTGTACGGCGAGATGTGGTCGGTGCACGGCGGCGGTTTCTATCACGCCCAGAAGTACCTGAACTCGCCGCCGCAGATGCCGGAAGACCTGCACTGGTCGAAGTGGAAGTCGTACACGACGTGGCTCTCGGGCTTCGCCCTGTTCTGCGTGCTGTACCTGCTGCAACCGCAGACGTATCTGATCGAAAAGAACGTGATGGATCTGCAACCGGGTCAGGCCGTGGGCCTCGCGGTGGCGTTCCTGATCGGCGGCTGGTTCGTCTATGACTTCCTGTGCCGCTTGCTGGGCAAGAACGAGCGTGTCCTCGGGATTGGCGTTGCGCTGTTCGTGGTCGCGGCGACATATGCCACAACGCACATCTTCGCCGGGCGTGCCGCGTTCCTGATCGTGGGCGCCATGATGGCGACGTCGATGTCGGCCAACGTGTTCTTCTGGATCATTCCGGGACAGCGCAAGAGCGTTGACGCCTTGTCCAAGGGCGAAGTCCCGAACCCGATCTGGGGCAAGCTGGGCAAGCAGCGTTCGGTGCACAACACGTATTTCACGCTGCCGGTCGTGTTCATCATGATCAGCAACCACTACGCGTTCACGTACAGCAATCCGTACAACTGGGTGATCCTCACGATCATCATGGCCGCGGGCGCGATGATCCGTCAGTTCTTTGTGCTGCGTCACGCCGGCAAGAACCTGTACGCGCTGCCGGTGGTCGGTGCCGCGCTGCTCGCAGGTGTTGCCGTCTTTGCCGCTCCGCGCCCCACCCCGGCGCCAGCCGCCGGTGCACATGGTGAAGCTGCCGCACCGGCGCTGAAGCTCTCGGAGATTCAGCCGATCGTGACGCAACGCTGCGCCACCTGCCACTCGGCCAAGCCGACGATGATGGGCAGCGCCCCGGCGGGTGTGATGCTCGACACGCCGGCCGAGATCTCGCAGAACGCACAGCGGATTTATCAGCAGGCCGTGGCGCTCAAGTCGATGCCGCTGGGCAATGTGACCCAGATGACCGACGACGAACGTCAGAAGATTGCCGCGTGGTTCAACGGCGGCGCACAACAATAACGGCCGCCACTGACTTTCTTGCTGGACCCATGTTGGGGCGCTTCGGCGCCCCTTTTTTATTGCAGGAAGCCTCGGGGCGCCCGCCAGCCGGGGGTGACGCCCCGATTCGATATCTCGCAGGGAACTCGGCACCGATACGCAGGTCTGTACTAGGCGCCCGGCAGTCCGGGCGTGACGTTTTTGTGAGGACGGCATCCGCCCAACCTTCCCATGACGTTCAACCACTGGCGCGATGCCTTTCACGGCAGGCGCGTCACGCAAACCACATCATGAATTTCCTGCTTTTCTCCGCTTCCCGGCAAGGCGTCGTCTGGGTGCATCTGCACCAGGCGATGTTCCCTCCGTCCGATCTGTCTGCCTGACAACGTCTCTCGCGCACTGATGCTGCGCGTGATGTGTCGGGCGGGACGGGTGCGCCATCGCTTGCGCGCGCCCGGTCAATCTCCCATCCATTCGTTTTCGATGTGCAAGCCACGGTGAGCTGCGTCCCGACACGACGCGGCGATGTGTCATCGGGGGGACCATGTCTCATTCCACTTTCTGCCAATCCACGCAGGGCGTCAGGACGTCGCTGCTCAAACAATTTACGTCGCTCGCGATTCCGACCATCCTCTCCGGTTGGGTGTACACGGTCTACACGCTGATCGACGGGATCTTCATCGGCCGATACGTCGGCGAACAGGCGTTGGCCGCGCTCAACCTCGTCGTGCCGCTGTTGTACGTGCCTTACGCGTTCAGTGTGATGGCCGGCGTGGGTGGCGCTACGCTCATTGCCCGTCTGCTTGGCGAGGGACGAGAGGCCGACGCGCGTCGTGCGTTCTCTCAGGTGCTTTGGGTCATGCTCGCCTTCGGCATTGCGATGAGCGTGGGCGTGCTGAGCTTTCGCCACGAAATCGCTGCCGCGCTCGGCGCAGAGGGACCGATCGCGCAAGACGTGGTGGCCTATCTGTCGGGCTGGGGCTGGTTCGTGCTCTTCGCCAACGGTCTTTACGCGCTGGAGTTGTTCCTGCGTGTGGAAGGCGCCCCGGCCGCACGCTTCGGCCTGTACGCGATGTTCATGGGCGCGCTTGCCAACGTGGCGCTGGACTATTGGTTCATCGTCGTGAAGGGGATGGGCATGTACGGGGCATCTCTCGCCACAGGCTTGTCCATGATGGTCTCCAGCAGCGTGATGCTCTCGTATCACTTCGTGCTGGCCAAGCAGGTCGTGCCGGCTTGGCGCGCGTTCGGGAGGGGCGAGACGCATGTCTGGCGCGCGATGTACAACGGCGCCTCGGAGTTTCTGGGAGCGATCGCGCCCGCGGTGACGGTATTCGCGTTCAACCGCGTGATTCTGTCGAACTTCGGTGAAACCGGACTGGCGGCCTACGCCATTCTGGAGTACATGACGCTCGGCGCCACGGTCACGATGGTCGCGCTCGTGCAGAGCATGCAGCCGATGATCAGCTTCTATCGCGGCGCACGGGACCTGAACGCGCTGCGCGAGTCTTTCCGGCTAGGCGCAATTGCGGTGATGGGCTTCTCCGTGCTGGTGGCGATCGCGATGGCAACGCTCGCTCGTCCGCTCACGTTCCTGTTCCTGCCCGCAGGCCTTCAGGCGTGGTCGATTCTCGAGCACGCCGTGCTCTGGTACGCGCTGGCGTTTCTGCCGGCCGCCGGCAATCTGATCGTGGCGGGTTTTCTGACCGCCGTGGAAGCACCGGGTCCGTCGGCGGCGATCGCGATGCTGCGAAGCTGGGTGCTGCTGCTGGGTATTCTGTGGTTGCTCAACGTCTGGCTCGGCGGCGCGGCCATCTGGTACACGCTGCTGATTACGGAGGTGCTGACGCTGGCGATCAGCGCATGGCTGTACTGGCGTAGTCACCGTAGCGACGCGTTGCTGGCACCGGCAGCGGCGGCTTGCTGAGGTACAGGCTGAAGGCAAAACGGCGTGACTTCCTGGTCACGCCGTTTTTCATTGTGCTGCCACGATGTCTCAGCTCGGCATCTTCAGCGAGAAGGTTTGCGCGAGCGATTGAACGTTGGCCTCGTCATCCGCGCCCGGCGCGCCGTCGGGCGGCGTCGCACGCGGCGGCGGCAAGGCTGACACGCCAACGTCGCCGGCAGCCCATTGCGGCTCGGGCAGTTCGTCGAACACCTGACGCAGACGCGATCCCCAAGTGTCGTGAATCATCTTGTAGTAGACGTTCTCGTCGTCGAGCGATGCGAAGCGCGTGACACGCAGGCTATCTTCTTCGTACACGAGCAGGTCGAGCGGCAGCCCCACGGAGACGTTGGAGCGCAGCGTGGAATCCATGGAGATGAGCGCGCACTTGGCCCCGTCGTCGAGCGACGTGGCGGGCGTGACGAGCCGGTCGATGATGGGCTTGCCGTATTTGGACTCACCGATCTGGAAATACGGATTGACCGACGACGCTTCGATGAAGTTACCCGCCGAGTACAGTTGGAACAGGCGACTCGGTGCCCCGGCGACTTGTCCGCCGAGCAGGAAGCTGCAGTTGAAGTCGACACCGAAGGCTTCGAGCGCCTTGGCGTCGCGCGCGTAGACGTCCCGAATTGCCCGGCCCACAACGCGCGCAACGTCGCTCATGGTCTTGGCGGTCCACAGGGTGTCGGTGTCGGTTTCGCGCGCCTCGACGAGTTGCTGGCGCACGGCCTGCGTGAGCGCGAGGTTGCCCGCCGAGAGCAGCACCAGCACGCGCTCGCCCGGACGCTCGAACACGAGCATCTTGCGAAACGTGCTGACGTGATCGACGCCCGCATTGGTACGGGTATCGGAGAGAAATACGAGCCCGGCATCGAGCTTCATAGCCACGCAATACGTCATGTCGTTCCTGTCTAGCCGTGCGGGGTACTCCACCCCGTCACGCTGAAAGCTATTGTTGTTGATCCATCAGCACGGTATCGACGGTCACCGATACGTGCAACGCTTCGGTCGCTCCACCGCTGCGCATGCCCCTGACGGGCGCCGCAGACTCGTAATCGCGTCCCACCGCGAGCCGGCAGTAGTTACCGCTGGCAAAGCAGGCATGGGTCACATCGATACTGACCCACCCCGCCCCATCGACCCATACATCGACCCACGCGTGGCTCGCCGCATGTGGCACATCGCCCGGATCGATGTAGCCGCTGACGTATCGCGCCGGTACCCCGCGCGCCCGGCAGACGGCCAGCATCAGGTGCGCGTGGTCCTGGCAGACGCCTCTTCCCAGCGCCAATGCCTGCGCGGCGGTGCTGGTCACGGCGGTAATGCCGGACTCGTAGTCGACTTGCTCGCAAATGGTGGCCGCGAGCGCCAGCAGTTCGCCCGAGGTGGTCACGCCGGCCTCGGCGGCAAGGTCATCGATGGCATCGCTGCGGGCGGTGAGCGGTGTCGGGCTGGCGAAGGATAACACTGGTACGGCATGGCTCATCTCGCCGAGCTTGCCGTCGATCAGTGGGGTGGTCTCAACCTCGCCCTCGGCAAGCAAGCGGATTTCGCTGTGCGGCTGGTGCAGCACGAGGGTGTGCATGTCGTTGCCGAAGGCATCACGCGCGGCGGTGAGCTTGCCGGGCGCGGTCAACCGCCAATGCAGGATGCGCTGGACTTCTGACCCGACAGGCGTGAGCCGGAGCTGCTGAATGGTGTACCGCACCGGTGTGTCGTAACGGTAGGTCGTCTCGTGACGGATAATCAGGCGCATGGCATCAGACCGCAAGCGGAATCAGGAATGTCTGGCTGATCTTGTTGCCGAGCACGTTCACTCGCTCGAGGAACTCAGTCAGGACGGGGTGGAGCCCTTGCTGCTGGACCTGCTGGATGTCGGTATATTTGAGTTCGGCTTGCAGCTTGCCGGCATAACGTTCGACTTCACCCGACTGGGCGTTGGATAGGGTGGCGAGGTTTTCGCAGACCCCCGTCAGCGACGACAGCAACGAGCGCGGCATGTGGGCGTTGAGCATGAGCAGTTCGACGACGCGCTCAGGGGTGATAACGTCGCGGTAGACCTTGCGGTATATCTCGAACCCGGACACACTGCGCAGCACAGCCGACCAGTAGTAGAAATCGGTGGGATGCGAGGCATCGGGGCGTTCAGGGCGCACGGCTTCGTGGAAGCGCACATCGAGGATTCGTGCGGTGTTATCCGCGCGCTCGAGGAAGAGGCCCAGTCGCGTGAAGTAGAAGGCATCGTCCTGAAACAAGGTGCCGAAGCTCACGCCGCGCGAGAGGTGGGAGCGCACTTTGACCCATTCGAACAGGTGCGCCGGATCGCGCTCAAGCAAGTCGAGCATGCGCGGAAAGTCGAGCCAGGTGCTGTTGACGGTCTCCCACAGTTCGGTGGTGAGGGTGCCGCGCACGGCGCGCGCATTTTCTCGCGCGGCCGCGAGGCAGCAGGCAATACTGGACGGGTTATCGCGGTCACGCACGACGAAGTCGAGGACGTTGGCCCGCGTGGCGCGCGCGTGTTTGCGATTGAACGCTGGCTCGAGTTCGGAGATGCGCAAGGTGGCACGCCAGCCTCCCTCATCGTCGAAGCCCCCCGAATGCAGACGAGCGGTATCGGCATCTTCTTCGTCATCGATGGCATCCTGCGGCAGCAGCAGGTTCTGCAAATTGACGTCGAGCAGGCGCGCGGTATTCTCGGCCCGCTCCATGTAGCGAGCCATCCAGAACAGGTGATCGGCGGTACGGCTGAGCATGATCTCTTCTCGCTATGATATTTGTCGTATCCGGCTGACGCGGGTTATTTCTCGAGCACCCAGGTGTCTTTCGTTCCCCCGCCCTGCGAGGAGTTGACGACAAGCGATCCTTCGTTCAACGCGACACGAGTGAGCCCGCCCGCCACCATGGTGACGCCCTTGCCGGACGAAAGCACGAACGGCCGCAGATCAATGTGTCTCGGCGCAATACCCGCCTCGACGAAGGTCGGGCATGCGGACAGGGCGAGCGTGGGTTGTGCGATGTAACCATCGGGTTTGGCGATGAGCCGCTGGCGGAAGGCTTCGATCTCGGCTTTGGTCGATGCCGGGCCAACGAGCATGCCGTAGCCACCCGCCCCGTGGACTTCTTTGACGACAAGCTCCGCGAGGTTATCGAGGGTATAGGCAAGGTCATCCGCGCGACGGCACTGGTAGGTCGGCACGTTGTTCAGGATAGGCTTCTCACCGAGATAGAACTCGATCATGTCGGGCACGAACGGGTAGATGGATTTATCGTCGGCGACGCCCGTGCCGATGGCATTGGCCAAGGTGACGCGCCCCGCCCGGTAGACGCTCAACAATCCCGGTACGCCCAAGGTGGAGTCGGCACGAAACGCCAGCGGGTCAAGAAAGTCGTCGTCGATCCGGCGATAGATGACGTCGACACGCTTGGGGCCGTTAGTGGTTCGCATGAAGACAAGGTTGTCTTCTACGAACAGGTCCTGTCCTTCGACCAGCTCGATACCCATCTGCTGGGCCAGAAAGGCATGCTCGAAGTACGCCGAGTTGAAGATGCCCGGCGTCATGACGACAACCGTCGGATCATCCCCCCCTATGGGCGCCACCGCGCGCAGACTGTCCAGCAAGAGGTCCGGATAGTGCTCGACCGGCGCGATTCGGTTTCTCGCAAATAACTCGGGGAACAACCGCATCATCATCTTGCGGTTCTCCAACATGTACGACACGCCGGACGGCACCCTCAGGTTATCCTCCAGCACATAGAACACCCCATCATCCCCCGTGCCCGCACGCACGACATCGACACCCGCAATGTGCGCGTAAATGTCACCCGGGACATCCACACCCTGCATCTCCGGACGATACTGCGCATTCTTCAACACCTGTTCCGCCGGGATTACGCCCGCACGCAAGATGTTTTGCTCGTGGTAGACGTCGTGAATGAACCGATTCAGCGCCTCGACCCGCTGGCGTAATCCCGTCTGCAAGGTCTGCCATTCATGCGCTGGAATGATTCTGGGAATCAGATCGAATGGGATCAGGCGCTCCGTACCCGCCTCGTTGCCATACACCGCAAACGTTATCCCCACCCGCCGGAACGCGAGATCAGCCTCAGCCCGCTTGTGGTGCAAGACATCGTCCGGCTGACACTTCAACCAATCGTCAAACCGACGGTAATGCGCCCGCGTCGCACCCGTGATGCTCGCCATCTCGTTATAGCTCTCGACCATACGCTTCTCCGCAGATTGCCATGTCGAGATCGAGCAATATCCATGCCCGAGCTGTTTTTGGACCCTTGCCGCACGTTTTCGGTGCACACCTCCTCCACCCGCACCACGTCGGTGATTTGCAGTATAGGAGTTGGCGCTGTTTCGGGTTTTTTATGTTTACCCCGCTTCTCTTGCGCTCCGGTCTCCTCCTGTCTGCCTCTTTCTTTCCGCCCTCTCAACACCTCCCCCCCAGACGGACCGGAGCCCCTTTCCGCCTCTCAGACATAAACCCAACTCGCTGCAGAAAGGGGCTCCGTGAACTGCCCCCCAAAAGTTGGATGCAAATCCAATCTTTGGGGTGTTTTTTATGGCGAAGTACGACACGGCATTCAAGCTACGAGCGGTTAAGCGGTATCTCGATGGTACCGGTGGGTTAAGGACGGTGGCATGCCAGTGTGGAGTCAGGCATTCACAGCTTCAGCGCTGGGTGTTGGTCTATAAGGAGCATGGGGTTTCGGGGCTGGAGAAAAAGCGCAGTACCTACAGCGCCGAATTTAAACTCTCGGTGTTGCAGTGCATGTGGGATGAGCGGTTATCGTTTCAGCAGACATGTGCCCGTTTCGATCTGCGTGAGGTCGATAGCGTCGCGCGCTGGCAACGCCAGTATCATAAGGGCGGAATTCACGCTTTGGAGCCGCGCTC
>JARLJF010000131.1 GCA_031291335.1 Pandoraea sp.
CGAGATCTTCGGCGCCCAGGACGCTACGGGCACAGACCCGGCGCAACTGGCGCACGGCATCTCGGTGGCACTGTACAACACCGGTTTCGGCCTGATGATCGCGATTCCCGCGATGATCTTCTATCGCTACTACCGCACGCGTGTCGACGCGTTTCTGGTCGAACTCGAGACGCAAGCAGTCCATTTTCTCGATGCCACGCTGCCGCGGCACTGATCCGAGAGGCGCGCGATGAATTTCCGTCGAGGTCTCTCCACGCGCGATGAGCCGGAGATCAATCTGATCCCGCTCATCGACGTGCTGCTCGTGATCCTGATCTTCCTGATGGTCACCACGACCTACACGCGTTACACCGCGCTCAAGGTCAATCTGCCAACCGCCGATGCGGAAAAGGCGGTGGTGCCGCCGCGTCAGATCGTGGTATCGGTCGGCGCCGACGGCAGTTACGCAATCGACCGGCACGCGCTAGCGCAGCGCGATGTGGCAAGTCTCACCGCCGCGCTGCGGCAGGCCGCAGGCCCGGCGAATAGCGGTGCCGAATCGCCGGTCGTCATCATCAACGCCGACGCCAAGAGCGCCCATCAGTCGGTCATCAACGTGATGGAAGCTGCCCGCGAGGCCGGCTTGTCGCGACTGACCTTTGCTGCGCGCTCGACGGCGGCGCATGGCGAGGCGGCCTCCCCGTCCCGATGACAACGCCCCCGTCACGCTCAGGCCAAGCCAACGGCACGCGCTCGCGCGCGCTGGTACCTCGCCTGTCCGGTTCGCTCGTGCATTGGGTGAGCGCGCAATGGCAACGGCGGGGACTCGTCGCCTGGCTGTTGTGGCCGCTGTCATGGATTTTCGGCGGGATTGCCGCGTGGCGACGTCTGAATTTTCGTCGGGGCTGGAAAACGTCGACTCGACTGCCGGTGCCGGTCGTCGTCGTCGGCAACCTGACGGTCGGTGGCACGGGCAAGACCCCGACCGTCATTGCGCTCGTCGGCGCACTGCGCGCCCACGGCTATACGCCCGGGGTCCTCTCGCGCGGGTACGGGGCAACGCTGTCTCGACCGACCGAGGTCAGCGCGACGGCACAACCTGAAGATGTCGGCGATGAGCCGCTGCTGATCGCCCAACGGACCGGCGCCCCGGTGTGGGTGTGGCCGTCGCGGGTCGAGGGCGGCCGGGCATTGCTCGCCGCACATCCAGCGTGCGACGTCATTGTTTGTGACGATGGCCTCCAGCACTATGCGCTCGCGCGCGATGTCGAGATCGCCGTATTCGATCACCGGCTGGGCGGCAATGGTTTCCTGCTGCCCGCCGGGCCGTTGCGCGAACCGCTTTCACGTCAGCGCGACGCCAATCTCATCAACGATCCATACGGCAGAACGCTTCCCGAGTGGCCGAACACATGGCGACTGACGCTCACGCTGGGTGACGCATGGTGTGTGAGCCAGCCGGCGCTCACCCGGACGCTGTCGCACTTTGCCGGCAAACGCGTGCTGGCCGCGGCGGGCATTGGCGCCCCTGAACGCTTCTTCGCGGCCCTGCGCGCTGCCGGGTTGCAAATTGAAACGCTGGCGTTGCCCGATCATTACGACTTTGCGACGAATCCGTTCGATGGCGTCGCCGCCGATGCCATCCTGATCACCGAAAAGGATGCAGTAAAATGCGTCACCTGGTCCGACCCACGCGTGTGGGCCGTGCCTGCCGAGGCAGCGCTCGATGCGCGCCTCGTATCACTGGTAGTGGAGAAATTGCGTGGACAACCGACTGTTTGAGATTCTCGTCTGCCCGTTGTGCAAGGGCCCCCTGGAGTACGACAAGAAAGCCCAGGAGCTGATTTGCCACGCAGACAAGCTCGCCTATCCGATTCGCGATGGCATTCCCGTCATGCTGGCCGATGAAGCGCGCCAGTCTGTCGAGGGCACGCCCGTGCCGCTGAACGACGACAAGTCCGCATCGTGAGCGATTCGATCAACACCGTCGACTTTGTGGCCGTAGTGCCGGCGCGCCTCGCGTCGACGCGTCTGCCCAACAAGCCGCTCGCGGATATCGGCGGCAAGCCGATGGTCGTGCGCGTGGCCGAGCGGGCACGTGAGTCGGGCGCGAGCCAGATCGTGGTCGCGACCGACTCACAGAGCGTGGTCGATGCCGTCTCGGCGCATGGCTTCGACGTGGTGTTGACGCGTGCCGATCACCCTACGGGTACCGATCGTCTTGCCGAGGTGGCTGTCCAGCAGGGTTGGTCCGACGACACCATCGTCGTTAACGTGCAGGGCGACGAGCCGCTCATCGATCCGCGACTGGTACACGCCGTGGCTGCGCATCTGGCGGCGCATCCCGAATGTGCGCTGTCGACGGCTGCACACCCGATCACCGACAACGCAGAGATCTTCTCGCCGAACGTCGTCAAAGTGGTGCTCGACGCACATGACCGTGCACTCTACTTTTCACGCGCTCCGATTCCGTGGTCACGCGACGCCTGGTCGGCCGGGCTTGCCAACACGGCAACCCTGCCTGCGGCGACCACGCCCGTCTTCCGTCACATTGGGCTGTACGCTTATCGCGCCAAGTTCCTGCGCAGCTATCCGAGCCTGCCGCAGGCGCCGATCGAGACGGCCGAATCGCTCGAGCAACTCCGCGCCCTCTGGCACGGGGAACGCATTGCCGTGCTCGTGACAGACGACGCGCCGCTACCGGGCGTCGATACCGCCGACGATCTCGAACGCGTTCGCGCCCTACTGCAAAACTGACACGCGATTCCACGCGAATTCCGGGGCTGTCACGCGAGCGAGACGCTTGCGCCAGCGTCCCGGAAATCGCGCCGCCACGACTTTCGCGAGTCGGCAAAACGCCGCCGGGCGGACACGTCGTGGCATAATCGCTCTGATTCTCGCGAGCAGACCCCCGGTCGCGCGCGTCGCGCCCTGCCGAGCGCGCCGCCTGCGCGCAGCGCGGTTGCCCCGGTCATTGGACCCGCAGCCGCCGCAGATCGCCGGTGACATACCTGCCTGCCGCACGCACAGCATTCACAAATCACAAACTTTCAGGAGTCATCGATGCGTCTGATTTTGTTGGGGGCACCCGGGGCCGGCAAGGGCACCCAAGCAACTTTCATCAAAGAAAAATTCGGCATCCCGCAAATCTCGACCGGCGACATGCTGCGCGCCGCGATCAAGGAAGGCACCCAACTCGGTCTCGAAGCCAAGCGTTTCATGGATGCAGGCGACCTCGTGCCGGACGGTGTCATCATCGGCATGGTGCGTGAACGCCTGACCGCCGACGACTGCAAGAACGGCTATCTGTTCGACGGCTTCCCGCGCACCATCGCGCAGGCGGAAGCCATGAAGGAAGCCGGCGTCGCCATCGACTTCGTGCTCGAAATCGACGTGCCGTTCGACGAAATCATCACCCGCATGAGCGGCCGTCGTACGCACCCGGCATCGGGCCGTACGTATCACGTCACGTTCAACCCGCCCAAGGTCGAAGGCAAGGACGATGTGACGGGTGAGCCGCTCGTGCAGCGCGACGACGACAAGGAAGAGACCGTCAAGAAGCGCCTCACCGTGTACGAATCGCAAACCAAGCCGCTCGTCGCCTACTATTCGGATTGGGCGAAGCATGGCAGCCCGGGCGCAATCGTCGCGGCACCGCAGTATCGCAAGATCTCGGGCCAGGGCAGCGTGGACGAAATTCGCACACGCGTGTTCGACGCACTGAAGTAAGCCAGTCATCGTCGCTCTCGTGACTGGGTGCTGCCTTCAGCGCTCATGGTCGGGTCGACGTTAATGACGCCATAGAAAAAGGCGGCCAGTTCACACTGGGCCGCCTTTTTTGCCAAAGGAGGATGACGCATGGAAATTCAGGGCAATGTGTTTCTGATCACCGGTGGCGCCTCGGGGCTGGGCGCGGCTGCCGCGCGCTGGCTTGCCGGACTCGGTGCGAAAGTCGCCCTCGCCGATGTGAACGTCGACGAGGGCGAAGCGCTCGCCGAGAAACTCGGCGGCAAGTTCGTCAAATGTGACGTCACACGCGAAGACGACGGCAAGGCTGCCGTGGCGGCGGCGGAAACGCTCGGCACGCTGCGCGGCCTCATCAATTGCGCGGGCATCGCGATCGGCAGCAAGACCGTGAGTCGCGACGGGCCACATCCCCTCGACACCTTCTCCCGCGTCATCCAGATCAACCTGATCGGCACGTTCAACATGATCCGGCTCGCGGCGACCGCGATGAGTCAGGGCGAACCGAACGGCGAAGGGGAGCGCGGCGTGATCGTCAATACCGCCTCAGTCGCGGCTTACGACGGTCAGATGGGACAGGCCGCGTATGCGGCGTCCAAAGGCGGCGTGGCGAGCCTGACGTTGCCCGTGGCGCGCGACCTGTCACGCAGCGGCATCCGCGTAATGACCATCGCGCCTGGCATTTTCGAAACGCCCATGATGCTCGCCATGCCAGCGGAAGTGCAGGCGTCGCTCGGGCAAATGGTGCCGTTCCCGCCTCGATTGGGCAAGCCGGCGGAATATGCCATGCTTGTCGAGCAGATCGTGCGCAACCCGATGCTCAACGGCGAAGTCATCCGGCTTGACGGTGCGATCCGTATGCAGCCGAAATAACGCCGGAAACCCGGTCAAGCGACAGACGAGTCACTTTGACGCATCGCAGCAAAATGTCGCTCCGACTGTGACTACAATGGAATGCCGACCGTCCCTTGCGGTCGGCCAAGACGCCGGCGCCATCGTCGGCGCCCACGCAGTGTCCCCGTCCCCGAGGCAGGAGGCTGGCATGAAATCACTGGCGCAACAGATGTCGTTCTATCAGCGCTATCACCGCAGTCCCAAGAATCGTCTCACCCATTTCTTCGGCGTTCCCATGATTATTCTTGCCGTGATGCAAGCGTTCTCCTGGGTGCCGCTCGGCCCAAGCGGCCTGAACGCCACGCATGTGATCGTGCTGGTGCTGCTGATGTACTACTTCCTGCTCGATGTTCCGCTGGCGCTTGCCATGACCGCCTTTTTCGCCGTGCTGCTGGCTGTCACACAGCATCTGGCGAGACTGCCCTGGCCTTGGGCGCTGACCGTCTTCGGCGTGCTCTTCGTCGGGGGCTGGATCGTGCAACTGATCGGCCATCATTTCGAGGGACGCAAACCCGCGTTGCTCGACAACATCTTCCAGATATTCATCGCGCCGATGTTCCTGATGGCCGAAGTGTTCTTCCATTTCGGTTACAAGCCGGGTCTGCAACGGCGAGTCCAGGAACTCGCGGCGCAGTCGGTATGAGGGCTGAGGTGCCCCAATAGGCGACGCATAAAGTCAAAACGCCAGCCGATGCGGCTGGCGTTTTTCATTGGACGGAACACTACGAGGCGCGAAGGGCCCTTACCCGTGGCTGCCCGGACGGCGGCTCAGATCGTCGAGCACCTGACGAATGGCGTCGGCGTCTTCCGCATCGGGACGCTTGCCCAGATAGAGTTCGAGATCGTCCTGGGCCGGGCGCACCAGACCGAGACGCGCATAAGCCAGCCCGCGATCCCGTTTCTCGACAGCCTGATCCGGCAAGACCAGCACCATACGCTCCTGCACTGCCAGCAGACGTTCCCATCGTTCGCTCTGCGTGTAGATCGCCCGTAGATTGCGCAGCATCCGGGCGAGGATTTCGCGCGGCGTGGCCGGTTCCAGGAACGGATGCAGCAGCGCCCACAGCGCCAGCTCCTGAATCGGTTCGGCGCTTTCGTCACGATAGTGCTTCAGATACGGCTCGACCATCTCGAGCAACCGTTGCGGCGAGAGCGAGTTGCCCGATATGGGATCGATGACGACATCGCCAGCCGGTACCGCAAGCCTCAGCAGGAAATGCCCGGGGAACGACAGGCCGCGCAACGGCAAGCCGATCTGATGACCGATTTCCATGCAGAGCACCGCCAACGAAATGGGAATACCGCGACGACGATCCAGCACGACATGCAGGTGGCTATTGTCCGGGTCGTAATAGTCGTTCTGGTTGACGGTGAAGCCGAGTTCGCGAAAGAAGAAGTGGTCGAGCAGTTGAAGCTTTTGCAGCGGCCCGGCATCCGTCGGCAGACGCTTGGCCAGTCGCGCGGCAAGCGCATCGATCTGGGTCAGCGTGTCCTGCACGTCGAGATCCGGATAGACGTCCTGCGCGATTGCGATGGCCGCTTCGGTAAGCGGTAGACCGTCGTCGGACGCAACCAGCGCAGCAAAGTAGTCGAGAAATCGATTCGCCATGCGGTATCCGTGGGTTCTTCCGGGTCAGTAGCCCGCTAGTGGAGCACTAGCGAGTCCGGCGACGGAAGAACGAGAAATTGAAACCCATGAGGAATAATGCCCCGAAATACACCACGGCGCATAGGACCAGGCTTGCGCCAAGCAGGGCAATGCGCGAGAGCGGCCGTGCGCCCAACGCAACCCAGTCAAAACTCTGGGTGAACCATAGCAGCACACCGGCCAGAATCAGGCAGGCGGCGAGCAATTGCACGAAGAACAGGCGCCAGCCCGGTGCCGGCCGGTAAATGCCGCGCTTGTACAGTCCGGCGAACAGCAGCGCAGCGTTCATGCACGCCCCGACGCCAATCGACAGTGACAGCCCGGCATGGGCGAACCAGCGCACGAAGAGCAAGTTGGAGAGCTGCGTGGCAATGAGCACGACAATCGCAATCTTCACCGGCGTCTTGATGTCCTGCTTGGCGTAAAAGCCCGGCGCCAGAATCTTGATGAGGATCAGACCGACCAGCCCCACGCCGTAGGCGGTGAGCGCATGCGCCGTCATCGTGACGTCGGTCGCATCGAAACGGCCATATTGATAGAGCGTGGCGGTCAGCGGCTCGGCGTAGACAAAGAGCCCGACGGCGCTCGGCATGGCGAGCAGGAAGGTCAGACGCAGCCCCCAATCGAGCAGCGCGGAATACTCTGCGGCGTCGCCGTCAGCATTGGCACGCGACAGGCTCGGCAGCAAGATCGTGCCGAGCGCCACGCCCAGCAGCGCTGTCGGAAACTCCATCAGCCGGTCGGCATACGCGAGCCAGGACACGCTGCCCTGCGCGAGGCGCGACGCGATATTCGTATTGATGATCAGGCTCACCTGCGCCACCGACACCGCGAGCGTTGCCGGCACCATCTTCGCGAGCACTCGTTTCACCCCGGCATTACGCAGCGCGGCGGCGATATTGATCGTGATGCGCGGCACCATGCCGATCCGCGCGAGCGCCGGGAGCTGGACGACCAGTTGCAACACACCGCCCACGATCACGGCATAGGCCAGTGCGTAGACCGGCGTCTCCAGATGCGGGGCGACCCACAGCGACGCGATGATCGAACTGACGTTAAGCAGCACCGGGGCGAACGCAGGCATCGAGAACTGACGCCAGGTATTGAGCACCCCGGCGGCGAGCGTCGTAATCGAGATCAGGGTGATGTAAGGGAACATCACACGAGTCATGAATACGGCGGCGTCGAACGTGCCGTTCTCGTGCGCGAGGCCGGTCGCGACAGCGTAGACCACGCCGGACGCGCCAAGCACCCCGGCAACGGTGATCGACAGCAATACCCAGAACAGCACCGTCGTGACCGAGTCGACGAGGGTTTTCGTCTCTTGTTCACCACGCTGGGATTTGAATTCGGCCAGAATTGGCACGAATGCCTGCGAAAATGCCCCTTCAGCGGACAAGCGGCGTAGCAGATTGGGAATGCGGAACGCGACATTGTAGGCATCGGTCATGGGACCGGCGCCAAACATGCGCGCGATAAGAATTTCACGGACCAGGCCGGTGATGCGCGAAAGCATCGTAAAACCGCTGACCGTAGCGAGAGCTTTGAGCAAATTCATGTTGCGCGTATTATACGCACAGCATTGCAGCAAAGAAGTTGCAATTTCCGTTGGCCTTCGGCTATAATCGACGGTTTCGAAGTCAATGGATTGCTTCCTGGCCACCGTGTCTCCCAGGGAGCCGAGCCAAACTGCATAGAAGCCGCATCAGGCGGAGCAATTCAAGGAATTCACCGAACATGGCAAATACAGCACAAGCACGCAAGCGCGCGCGTCAAACCGTTAAGATCAACGCCCACAACTCGGCACTGCGTTCGCGCCTGCGTACGGCTGTGAAGGCTGTCCGCAAGGCAATCGCCACGGGCGACCAGGCTGCTGCGAAGGAAATCCTGCGCGCATCGGCCAAGACGATCGACATCATCGCTGACAAGAAGATCGTCCACAAGAACACCGCTGCTCGTCAAAAGAGCCGCCTGTCGGCCGCCATCAAGGCGATGTCGGCTGCTGCCTAAGACAGCGTAAGCTGCAAAGCAGAACAAGTTGCTTGCCGGTTCCGACTACGGTCGGAACACTAAAAAGCCCGCTTTATGCGGGCTTTTTTCTTTTGTATGCTCGCCAATCGGTCAAAAGGCGTAAACCAGGCCGACACGAAACGCGTGCGTATTACTGACCCCCCATCCTTCAGCCGCCTTCCCCGGCTTCGCCAGTTTCGTGTTGATGTACTGATACTGCCCCCGCACATGAACGGCATCCGTGACGCGGTACACCACACCCGCCCCCACCGCCGGGCGGACTTTGAACGCCTTGTTGTTGGCGACCGTATCCGACCGGTACGACACACCGAAAAGCCCGACCGAACCGAAGACTTCAAATCGTTTCGAGATCGGATAGATACCAAGCACCGCAACGCGGAACCCCTGCATCTTCACGTTTGTCGTGCTCGTTGCTAGCCCGGCCGTGTTTCCCGCGCTCGGCTGCTCGACCCAATGGCTACCGGAACGGCCCAGATACGAGTACCCCATCTCAAAGCCGAGATTCGATCCTGTCCGATACCCAACACCGAGTTCCGCGCCGGAGGGCAACTTCAAATTGTCTGCCGCCTGCGCCCATTTGCCGGCCGTCGGCTTCTCACTATATGCGTGCGCCACATTGGCGCTTAAATCGCCGTAGAGATAGACGCCCGTGTTAGCCGATACGCCGGCCGACATACTCATGAGACATACCGATCCCACCAGCCCCTTTGCCACGCTGATAATTACTCGCTTCATCAATCGATTTCTCCAGTTCACTTGCGGTAGTCCGGCCAATACAGTCGCCCGGCCTGAAACAGCTTGATGCAGGAGAGAATCGTTAGGTCTAAGCGTGTTCACATAAGAGGCAAGGAAATGGCTCATTTCCTCTGCCCCCTGTCCTGGCGGGGCTCAGCGGCCATTGACGAGCACACATCCGCATCGCCAAAGCACGAATGGCGTCGTGTCGCAACAACACATGCGCGATGCTTGAAAAGCGATGGGGGAGGACTTCAGAACGCGACGGAAGAAGCTCGAACGCGTGACGGTGAGTCAGGGCCAAAGGCCCGGTACTCACGTCTGGCCGGAAAACGGCCAAGGGGATTACTTGACGTCGGGGACGAAGCAGGCTTCGGTCAACTGCAAATCGTTGTCACGGGCAAAATTCATCACGAAATCGAAAGCCATCGGCTCGATGTCGCGCAGTCGCTCGTCAACAACGACGCATTTGATGTCACCCACCATAATCGGGCGCACATAGGGGGAGTACTGCATGTATGCGTTCGGGCCGGTATCGCTACGGCCGCAGAACGACACGGCGCCGCACAGACGTTCGGCCCAATCACTCGGCCTGAACTTCTTGCCACCCCGGGTGAGCCCCTGGATGAAATACTCGCGCGCGGAAACCTGGTCGGTCATATCGCTCAATCACCTCAAAAAACACCTGGACGGCCATACCGCGGGTAGCGCAGCCGACAGAGACAGTATTATATCTTATATAAGACTCAAACCCGTCCCCCTCCATAGCTGCCGATGTTTTTTTCGGTCTTGCCAGCCATTTCCGGCTGTGCAGCAGCGGGCTCGATCATACGCTTTTCGTGTGACGGCAAAACGATTTGGTAGACTAGGGGCTGTCCCCCCTCAAGCCAGCAACCGGTAGAACACCTTCACGAGCCTGCCCGGGGGACAGGCCTCAAGGCTTGTTCGTCGTGCCGCAAGCGAGCGAGTTCCCTTCGAACTCCCGCGAGACCGGCCTCCAGCAGAACATCCAAATGACCACCGCCAAACCCATCAAGCATTACCTTCAGTTTTCGGATCTGACGCTCGACGAGTATGACTACGTGCTCGAGCGCACCCGCATCCTCAAGAAAAAATTCAAGAACTACGAGACCTACCACCCGCTGCACGACCGCACGCTGGCGATGATTTTCGAGAAAAGCTCGACTCGCACGCGTCTGTCGTTCGAAGCCGGGATTCACCAGTTGGGCGGCCACGCCGTGTTCCTTAACACGCGCGACACGCAGCTCGGCCGGGGCGAGCCGATCGAAGACGCGGCCCAGGTGATCTCGCGCATGACCGACATCATCATGATCCGTACGTTCGGTCAGGAGATCATCGAGCGCTTCGCGCAGCACTCCCGCGTGCCCGTGATCAATGGCCTGACCAACGAGTACCACCCGTGTCAGGTGCTAGCGGACATCTTCACGTATTACGAGCATCGCGGCCCGATCAAGGGCAAGACCGTGACGTGGATCGGCGACGCCAACAACATGTCGTATACCTGGATTCAGGCCGCCGAGATCTTCGGCTTCCAGGTCAATGTCTCGACGCCGCCGGGCTACCGCCTCGATCAGGCAATGGTGGCGGAATCGAGCCGTCCGTTCGTGCGTGAGTTCGACGACCCGCGCGAAGCCTGCGAAGGCGCCGATCTCGTGTCGACCGACGTGTGGACGAGCATGGGTTACGAAGCGGAAAACGAGGCACGCAAGGCTGCTTTCGCTCAATGGTGCGTGAACGCCGATCTCATGCAACGCGCCAAGCCAGATGCCTTGTTCATGCACTGCCTGCCCGCTCACCGCGGTGAAGAAGTGTCGGCTGACGTGATCGACGGGGCGCAAAGCGTCGTCTGGGACGAAGCCGAGAACCGTCTGCACGTGCAGAAGGCGCTCATGGAGTTCCTGATGCTGGGTCGCGTGTAATACCGCCGGCCCGACAACGCCCGGATTGACGCCATGTCATCCGGGCGGCGTTGCAAGCACTGAACCCGCTTCAAGTCACCCCTTCCCCCCTCTCCCGCCTCCCCCTCCCCACCGTATCGTCGTCGCCCATCGCGATTCGCGTTCCGCTATCATCGCTGACGCGCCGCAGTCACTCGTTGACGGCCGCTTCATGGCAACACGGCGCAGTCCGGACCGTCCATCAGAACATTCCAGAATTTGCACCACAACAGGGCAAATTCGTTGTGCATCGCACAAAAATGCGCCGGATGGCCGTCTGAAACGTGCTAGCATGAATTGACGCTTGTCCCATTGAGGGCAGGCATTTCGACCCTTCATCGCGACTTTCCATCGCATTCGACACCGCATTCGGTCATGACGCAAAACGCAACGCAGTTCGACAACGTTTCCGTAATCAAGCGCGCCAACACTTATTTCGACGGCAAGTGCGTTTCGCACACCGTGCTGTTCCCGGACGGTACGCGCAAGACGCTGGGAGTGATCTTCCCGGCCACGCTCCAGTTCGGTACCGATGCCCCCGAAATCATGGAAGTCACGGGCGGCCGTTGCCGCATCCGTTTGGCCGGTCAGACCGAGTGGCAGGAATATGCCGCGGGTCAGCAGTTCTCCGTGCCGGGCAATAGCAAGTTCGATATCGAGGTCGTAGAGACGCTCGATTACGTTTGCCACTACGGCTAACCGACTGGCCAGCATCGCGACGGCGTGGAACCTTCCGCGCCATCGCCCTCTCGGCCGGTTCAGCGCGGCCCGGCGCCGCTACTCACTATGTCGCGTCTGCCCCCCGAATCCGCCGACAATGCTGCCGGTGATACCTCTTCCTCCTCCGCTTCGCCTGCCGATGAGCGGGCCGCAATCTCGCCCTCTCTGAACGCCAGTCCCGGCACCCCACCTGCGCACACAGTGAACGGCACGAGTACCGATCTCGAGCCGACCGACGTGCCGCTGCTTCCGCCAGACGGGCTTACCCGGCCGGCGCGAACCGGTAAAGCCGCCAAGAAAGCCGCGACACCTCGCGCACGCAAGCGCACGCCCGACACCGACGCCACGGACGATAGCGACGACGCCATCGCCGCCAAAGGCAGCGCGGGTACGTCAGACGGAACGGGCGCCCGCGCGCCCGCCAAAGCTCCAAATTCGTCCCGCAGCCGCCGCGGCAGCCCGAAGCGAAAAGGTATCGATCTGGGCCTGCAAGGGGGTGGCGCTCACGGCGCATACACGTGGGGTGTGCTCGATAAACTGCTCGAAGACGGACGTCTCGAGTTCGAAGGCATTAGCGGCGCGTCTGCGGGCACGATGAACGCTGTAGTGCTCGCGCACGGCTTGCTCGACCGTCCGGGCGTCGATCCGCGCGAGAAAGCGCGCGAATCGCTGCATAGCTTCTGGCTCGGCGTGTCACAGGCCGGCTCGTCGGCAACGGCCTGGGCGCAGACGGTCTTCAGTTGGCTCAACGGCCGTCCGACCGAGTACCCGGTCTGGCACGACTGGATGCAGAGCATGCAGCAATGGATGATGCCGTTCTCGCAGCCGCCGGCCGAAATCAATCCGCTACGCACCGTGCTCGAAGCGCAGGTCGATTTCGAGCGTCTGCGCGAGAGTACGGCGACGCATCTGTTCGTGTCCGCGACCAACATCCGCACCGGCAATATCCGCATCTTCCGCACGCACGAAATCACGCTCGACGTGGCGATGGCGTCGGCGTGTCTGCCGTGGCTGTTCAAACCGGTGAAGATCGACGAAGACTTTTACTGGGACGGTGGCTATCTGGGCAATCCACCGCTCTACCCGTTCTATTACGAGACGCTCACGAGCGACATCCTGATCGTTCACATCAACCCGATCGAGCGCAAGGAAAAGCCGGTGCTGCCGGGGCAGATCATGAACCGTGTGAATGAAATCACGTTCAACGCGTCGCTGCAGCGGGAATTTCGCGCCATCTCATTCGTGCACAAACTGCTCGACGAAGGATGGCTCAAGCCGGAGTACCGCAAGCGTCTGAAGTACCCGCTGATTCACTCGATTCGTGCGGACAAGGAGCTGTACGATCTGTCCTCGTCGACGAAATTCGTCACCGACTGGAATTTCCTCACGACGCTGCGTGACCGTGGCCGTGAGGCGGCGAGCCGATGGCTCGAAGCGCACTTCGCAGACGTCGGCGTGCGCTCCACCGTCGATTTGCGGCGCGACTATTTGCAGCGTCTCCCGGACGCCACTGCCATCAAAGCATGAGCGGCTCGGGCTCGAGCGAGACGCCGAAACGCTCCTGCACGCTGGCCTGCACGGCACGCGCGAGCGCCACGATATCGGCCCCGCTCGCGCCGCCGCGATTCACGAGCACCAACGCCTGACGCTCATGCACGCCCGCCTGACCGAGCGACTTGCCGCGCCACCCGCACTGGTCGATCAGCCAACCCGCCGCGACCTTCCAGGTGCCATCCGGCTGAGCGTAGCCGACCGTCTGCGGGAACCGCTCACGCAGGCCGGCAAACGTCGTCGCATCCACGACAGGATTCTTGAAAAAACTACCCGCGTTGCCGAGTTCAAGCGGATCGGGCAGCTTGCGACGGCGAATGTCGGCCACCGCGTCGAAGATCTGTCGCGCGTTCGGCGAGTCGATGCCCGCCTCGGCGAGCGTGCGCGATACGTCCGCATAGCCGGTGACCGGTTGCCACGGCTGCGGCAGCCGCAGCGTCACGGCAACGATGATGTAACGCCCCGGTTCGCGCTTGAACAGCGAATCGCGATACCCGAACGCGCAGGCCTCGCGCGTGATCGTGACGAACGTACCCGTGGTCGTATCGAGCGCGCGCACTTGCGCAAAGCGTTCGGCCAGCTCCAGCCCGTAGGCGCCGATGTTCTGAATCGGCGCGGCGCCCAGCGTGCCCGGAATCAGCGCAAGGTTCTCCAGGCCCGGACAGTCCTGCGAGAGCGTCCAGTCGACGAACTCGTGCCAAACCTCGCCAGCGCCGCCGCGCACGTAGCGCGCATGCGCATCGTCGGCGAGCCGTTCGCGCCCGCGAATGGCCATTCGGAAGACGACCCCGTCGAAGTCACGCGTGAGCACCACGTTGCTACCGCCGCCAAGTACCAGACGCGGCAGGCCCGCCAGTGCCGGCATGGCCAACGCCTCAATGAGCGCCGCCTCGCTGTCGATCGTCACGACGAAGCGTGCCGTGGCCGGCAGGCCGAAGGTATTGAGTTCGCGCAGACTGACGTCGCGTTGCAACTGGGGCATGAAGTATGGAAAAGTCAGTGGACGCCGCCGTGCCGGACATCGCCCGGAAGGGACGCGGGACCGACGGCTGAATTACAATGTCGGGCGAAAGAATTTTGCGCATCATTATACCGGCCGCGCGGCCGTACCCCGCGCCGCCCGGCAAGCCCGGACGGGCATGCTTGTCGCCGCCGAATCAACCCGGCACGTCCGGCGTGCCATTTTCACGAACCGTTTGCATTTCAGGAGAGCCAGATGCCATCGTTTGACGTGGTTAGCGAAGCCAACATGGTAGAGGTCAAGAACGCCATCGAGCAGGCCAACAAGGAAGTCTCGACGCGATTTGACTTCAAGGGATCGGACTCGCGCGTTGAGCACAAGGAGCAGGAACTCACGCTCTTCGCCGACGACAACTTCAAGCTCGAACAAGTCACGCAGGTGCTCGTCAGCAAGATGGCCAAGCGTAACGTGGACGTGCGCTTCCTCGACTACGGCAAGGTCGAGAAGATCAGCGGCGACAAGGTCAAACAGGTCGTCAAGGTGAAGAAGGGCGTCGAAGGCGACCTGGCCAAGAAGATCGTGCGCCTGATCAAGGACAGCAAGATGAAGGTGCAGGCGAGCATCCAGGGCGACAGCGTGCGTATCTCGGGCGCCAAGCGCGACGACCTGCAAAGCGCCATGGCGCTGCTGCGCAAAGACGTGACCGACACCCCGCTCGACTTCAACAACTTCCGCGACTGACCCGCGCGGCAGGCACAAAAAACCCGCAGACTCGCTGCGGGTTTTTTATTGTCCGAAACCGGCCCAACGTGAGCCGGCATGACTTGCCTGACGGCCTTACTTCTTCTGTCCGATGCGGCTTTCCTTGCCCGCAATCAGCTTGCCGATGTTCCCACGGTGCCGGTAAATCAGCAGCATCGCCATGACGATCACGGCCGGGGCATAGGGCCCGAAACCGAACATGAACACGTAATACAGCGGTGCGAACACGGCGGACACCAGCGCGGCGAGTGACGAGTAGTGGAAGAAGATCGCGATGATAAGCCACGTCGCCATCACCGCCAGCCCCAGAATCGGGTCGATGGCAAACAACACACCGGCCGCCGTCGCCACGCCTTTGCCACCTGCGAAGCGCAGGAAGATCGGGTACAGATGGCCGATGAAGACCGCGAGAGCCACGGCCGACAGACCGAAGTCGCCCACGCCCCACGCGTCGGCGAAGCGTTCCGCGAGAAACACCGCCAGCCAGCCCTTGAAAGCGTCGCCGATCAGCGTGAGCACGGCAGCCTTCTTGTTGCCGGAGCGCAGCACGTTCGTGGCGCCCGGGTTGCCCGAGCCGTAACTGCGGGGATCAGCGAGTCCCATCGTGCGGCTAACGACCACCGCAAATGGCACCGAGCCGATCAGATACGCGAGAACGATAAAAACCAGTGTGGCCATGAACTTCGAGTGTGAGCAGGATTTGTGTTGGCCGCCATTCTACTTGACCCGCCCGGTCGCCCCATTCTGGCAAACACGGGGTTGCGCCTGGGCGCAAAGTGCCGGGCAAGCGGCGGTGTTTTCAGACGTTATTCGTCGCTCAACGCGCACGTCACCGGCTTCGCCGCCAACGTGTTGAGCAGCACCGGCGGCGCGATGCCAATGAGATAGCCGCGTCGTCCGCCATTGATGAAAATCTGCGGCAGATCGAGAATCGACGCCTCGACATACACCGTCATGGCCCGCTTGGTGCCAAACGGCGAGGTGCCCCCCACCATATAACCGGAGTGACGCTGAGCGACCTCCGGCTTGCAGGGTTCCACGCGCTTCGCACCGATCTGGCGCGCGAGGTTTTTCGTCGAAACGGTGCGGTCGCCGTGCATGAGCACGATCATCGGCCGGGCTTTTTCGTCTTCCATGACGAGGGTCTTGACGACGGCATGCTCGTCCACGCCGAGCTGACGTGCCGATTCACCGGTGCCGCCATGATCGACGTACTCGTAGACATGTTCTGTGAACGCCACTTTTTTCTGCTTCAGAAACTGCGTGGCGGGCGTTTCCGAGACGTGTTTGGTCTTGCTCATGGGCGCCTATTGTAATGAAACGCATCGCAACTGCGGTCCCGGAATGCGTGCATGGCCTGTCGTCCCCGACCGCCCGTACGCTGCCCCGGCACGTCACCCGCATTACAATGCCGCCATGTCCGCCCCTACCGACACTTCGCCTCAAGACACCTTCGCCGCCACGCTGCTGGCGAATCTGCCCGCGCGCATCGACACCCTGCCCGCGCGTATCGCCGCGCAAACGCCCGCTCGCATCGCGCTGATCGACGACTTCGGCCGTCTGACCTACGGCGAACTGGCGCGCGCCGTGACCGCTTGCGCCGATCGGTTGCGCAAGCATGGCGTACGCGGAGGCGATCGCGTGATGATCGTTGGCGAGAACGGCATCGCGTATGTGGTGCTGCTGCTCGCCGTGGCTTCGCTGGACGCCTGGCCGCTGCTGAGCAACGCGCGACTCTCGCCCACGGAGCTAGGCGTCATTCGCGACCACGCGCAGCCACGCTGCACGATCTACACGATCGACGCATCGCCCGACGCCGCCGCACATGCCCGCGCGGATGCGGCCAAGATCGTCTGGACCGAACTCGCCCTGGGAGCCATCGCGGCGTCTGACGTTGATCCCGACAGCGCTACCGAACCGGTGCAGACCGATCCGGCAGCACAATGCGCAGCGCTCATCTACACCACAGGCACGACCGGCACACCGAAGGGCGTGCGTCTCTCGCATCGCAATCTGATGTTCATCGCGGCGGTGTCCAGCACGCTACGGCGCGTCGGTGCCGACGACATCGCCTACGGTGTGTTGCCGATCTCGCATGTCTATGGGCTGACGTCCGTGTGTCTCGGCACGCTGTACGCCGGCGGCACGCTGCGTCTGGCCGCACGTTTCACCCCCGAGGCGGTACTCGACTCGCTCGCTCACGATGGGCTGACGATCCTGCAAGGCGTGCCGGCCATGCATGCGCGCCTGATGGCCTATGTCGCGACGCAGGGCGCATCGCTCGTCGCGCCGCGTCTGCGCTTCGTCTACTCGGGGGGCTCACCGCTCGACGCCGCGCTCAAGGCGCGTGTCGAAGCCTTCTACGGCCTGCCGATTCACAACGGCTACGGACTGACGGAGAGCAGCCCGACCGTCTCGCAAACGCTGCTCGACGCCCCGCGCGACGATTGCGCCGTGGGTCCGGCGATCCCGGGCGTGGCGGTGCGCATCGTGGGGCACGACGCACAGGATCTGCCCGACGGCGAGGTGGGCGAACTCTGGGTACGCGGCCCGAACGTGATGCTCGGGTACTACCGCGCGCCGGAACTCACAGCCGCCACGGTGACCGCAGACGGCTGGTTACGCACCGGCGATCTTGCCCGTCGCACGTCCGACGGCGCGCTCTTCCTTGCGGGACGCGCCAAGGAACTCATCATCCACTCCGGCTTCAACGTCTACCCGCTCGAAGTCGAGCAGGCACTGGCGAGTCACCCGGACGTGCTTCAGGCCGCCGTGCTCGGACGTCCCGAAGAAGGCAACGAGCAGGTCGTCGCGTTCGTGGAAGCACGCCCGGGCCATGCGATCGACGTGGCATCGCTGGCCGCCTGGGCAGCGACGCGCCTGGCGCCGTACAAGCGTCCCGCGCAGATTCGCGTGCTGGACGCCCTGCCCGCCGCCTCGACGGGCAAGGTGCTCAAGCACAAGCTGAAAGCGTTGCTTTGATGGCGGAGCGCGGGCATTTTCCCCCGCGCGCCCTGATCACCCTCGCGGATGATGCTGCGCGTGCAGCGACTTGAGGCGCTCGCGCGCGACGTGCGTGTAAATCTGCGTGGTGGAAATATCGGAGTGACCGAGCAACAACTGCACCACGCGCAGATCGGCGCCGTGATTGATCAGATGGGTCGCAAACGCGTGACGAAGCGTGTGCGGTGAGAGCGGCGCACGAATATCGGCCTGCAACGCGTAGCGTTTGATCAGATACCAGAACGCCTGCCGTGTCATGCCCTCGCCACGTTGCGTGACGAACAACGTGTCACAGGCGCGGCCATTGAGCAGCACCCCACGGCTCTCGGCCAGATAGCGCGTGAGCCACCCATTGGCCTCTTCGCCGAACGGCACCAGCCGCTCCTTCGCGCCCTTGCCGAAAATGCGCAGCACGCCTTCGTTCAATCCCACTTCGATGGTCTTGAGCGCGACCAGCTCCGACACGCGAAGCCCGCTCGCATACATCACCTCCAGCATCGCGCGATCGCGCAGACCGAGCGGCTGCGTCAGGTCGGGGGCGCCCAGCAGTGCCTCGACCTGTGCTTCGGACAACGTCGAAGGCAGCCGCTGCGCTCGCTTGGCAGACGCGATGCGCAAACACGGGTCCTGCTGCACGATGTGCTCGCGCAGCGCCCACTGATAGAAGCGCTTGAAGACGGACAGACGGCGGTTCACGCTGCTCGCCAGACTATCGCGACGCCACGCCAGATAGGCAGAGAGCGCAGCCTCATCGACACCATCGAGCGCGGTTTCGCGCTTGGCCGCCAGCCATTCCGCGAACAGGCGCAGATCGCGACGGTAAGCGTCGAGCGTGTTGCGCGAGAGGCCGTCTTCGAGCCAGATCGTGTCGCAGAACTGGTCGATGAGCGTGATGCTGCGCAGGTACACGGCGCTGTCGGGATCGAATTCGAGCGGGGCCGACGGGTCTTCGTCGGGGTCATTGTGAGCGGCGAGAGCGGCGTGGTCCGCTTGATCCGAATGATCGGTGTCGAGCGCTGCCTGCTCGAACGGCTCGTCAGCGTCGTCGAACGCGTCGAGACGGCTGTCGTTCAGGGTGTCGGCGTCATCCGGTAGCGCCTCGTTGCCGGTTGCCTTGCGTGCGCGCGTGCTCAAGCCGTGACTCCTTCCTGGGCCAGTGCCCATTCGACATGTTCGCGCACGAGCGCAGAAGGGTGATCGCGTCGCGCCAACAAGGCTTCACGCAGAGGCGTGCGCGCGTCGCTGTGCGCTGTCTCGCGCAGCGCATTGCCGAGTCCGACTGCCAGGTTGCGCAGCCATCGTTCGTGACCGATGCGACGAATCGGGCTGCCCGCCAGCTTCTCCATGAAATCCGTTTCGCTCCATGCAAAGAGTTCGACCAGCGAAGCGCGGTCGAGTCGGTTACGCGGAGCGAAATCGGTCAACGGCGACGGCTGGGCGAACTTGTTCCACGGGCAGTAGAGCTGGCAATCGTCGCATCCGTAGATGCGATTGCCCATCTTCGCGCGTAAGTTCTCGGGAATCGCGCCCTTGTGCTCGATCGTCAGATACGACACGCACAGACGTGCGTCGACACGAAAGGCTTCAGTGATCGCACCCGTCGGACAGACGTCCCGGCAACGCTGACATTGGCCACAGTGCTCGCCGCGCTGCATGCCACGTCCGTCACGCTTGCCGTTGCCCTCGTTTTCGTCTTCGCCCTCGGCCTTGCCCGGCGTAGTCGCGTCATGAACATCAAGCGGCAGTGGTATGTCGACAAAGATCTCGCCGAGGAAGAAGAGCGAGCCGGCATCGCGCGAGAGCAGCAGCGTGTGCTTGCCGCGCCAGCCGAGCCCGGCCTTCTGCGCGAGTTCGACTTCGAGCACGGGGGCCGAATCGGTGAACGCACGGTAGCCAAATGGCCCGATGGCCTGAGTGATGCGATCGGCCAGTTGTTGCAGCCGATTGCGCATGACCTTGTGATAGTCGCGTCCGCGAGCGTAGACCGACACGACCGCCTCGCCGGGCATCGTGGCGCGCGCAGCTTCGCGTTGGCGCCAGTTCGTCATATCGGTGTCGCTGGGAAGATAGTTCATGCGCGCGCTGATCACGCGCACCGTGCCGGGGACCAGTTCGGCAGGCCGCGCGCGCTTCATGCCATGCGCGGCCATGTAGTCCATATCGCCGTGGCAACCGTCGTCGAGCCACTGTTGCAGGCCCGCTTCGGCGTGCGAGAGGTCGATGTCCGTGATGCCGACACGGCCGAAACCGAGTTCGCTTGCCCACTCGCGAATCTGGCCCGCAAGCGCGTTCAGGCCCTCGGCATCGAGGGTCTGAGGCGTCGCGTTGTCGCGCGAGGGCGACACTTCCGAGCGATTCGGATGTGCCAATGGCTCGACTTGTGCGGCGGTAGCGGGGAAAATCACGGAAGCTTTCATCGACTCCATTTTACGCAATGCCCGATCCATCGACGCCGTCACCGCTGGGCGAGCGCATCTTTGCGCTGCCGGACGAAGCTGCCACCGAGGCCTTCGCCGCAGCGCTTGCGCGCGCCATCGTGGAACGCATGGCACACACCGACGCCGCGCACGCGGGGCTGCACGTGCAGCTCTCGGGTGACCTCGGCGCGGGCAAAACCACACTCGTGCGTGCGCTGCTGCGTGCGCTAGGTCACACGGGACGCGTCAAAAGCCCCACCTACGCGCTGTGTGAACCATACAACATCGACACACCACAAGGCGTGTTGCCGGTCTATCATTTCGACCTGTACCGCTTCGCCGATCCGGCCGAATGGCATGACACGGGCTTTCGCGAGCACTTTGCAGGCGACGCCCTGTGCCTCGTCGAGTGGCCGGAGAAAGCCGAAGGTCTCCTGGGCACCCCCGATTTGAGCCTTTGGCTGGAACCTGTTGGCAACAACCGCCGTCTGACGACGAGCGCCTACACGCCAGCCGGTCTTGCTTGCCTGAACTCATGCTGATCAAACGCTTTGCCCGTACCGACGACGCTTCATCCCCCAATGCCGGCCGCCGCCGCGCATTGCGCGCTGGCGCATCGACACTGATTCTCGCCCTCACCGGCCCCCGCTTCGCCTTCGCCAATGCCATCGTGGCGGTGCGTGTCTGGCCGGCCAGGGACTACACGCGCGTCACGCTCGAGACCGACAATCCGGTCAAATTCCAGCAGCAGCTCATGGAGAGTCCGAACCGCTTCGTCATCGATCTCGACGAAGTGGATCTGAGTCCTGCGCTGCGCGACCTCGTCTCCAAGATCCAGCCGAACGACCCGCAGATCATGCAAGTGCGCGTGGGGCAGTTCAAGCCCGGCGTGGTGCGCATGGTCTTCGACCTGAAGGCCGGCGTGAAGCCACAGTCCTTCACGTTGCCGCCGGTCGCGGGCTACAAGTACCGCACGGTGTTCGATCTGTATCCGGCCGTTGAGCCCGATCCGCTCATGGAGCTGCTCGCCAAGTCCAGCAACAAGGCCGAGGCACTGGCGCAGAACACACCGCCCTCATCTCTCTCATCGACTGCGCCGGGCTCAGGCACGCAAAGCACGGAAGAGAGCGAGGCCTTCTTCCAGCGTTACGCACAGCGCGAACAGGGGCCGCGTCCCTCACGCCCATCTGCCACGCCCACGCCGGCACCCGAGAAGACCCCACCGCTCGCCCAGCGCAAGGGCGACGATGACGACGGCTTGTCCACGCCGGTGCCGCCGCGCGGTCCGAAGACGGCTCGCCTGCTCACCATCGCCCTCGACCCGGGTCACGGTGGAGAGGACCCGGGTGCGATCGGCAGCAGCGGCACGTACGAGAAAGTGGTGGTGTTGCAGATCGCCAAGCGACTGCGCGAGAAGATCGATGCGCAACCCAACATGCGCGCGATGATGACCCGCGACGCCGACTTCTTCGTACCGCTCGGCGTGCGTGTGCAGAAGGCCCGCCGTGTCGACGCCGATCTGTTCATGTCGATTCATGCCGATGCGTTCACGTCACCGTCGGCGAACGGGGCCTCGGTGTTCGCGCTGTCCGAGCGCGGTGCCACGAGTGCGACGGCCCGTCTGCTGGAAAAGACACAGAATGCGTCCGATCTGATCGGTGGCGTCAACATCAAGACCAACGACCGCGCCGTCGCGCACGCGTTGCTCGATATGTCGACGACCGCGCAGATCCGCGACAGCAAGGTGTTCGGTACGGCGCTGCTCGCCGAGATCGGCACGGTCGCGGACCGGCTGCACAGCAAGAACGTCGAACAGGCGGCCTTTGCGGTGCTCAAGGCGCCGGACATCCCGTCGGTGCTGGTCGAGACGGCCTTCATCAGCAACCCCAAGGAAGAGCAAAATCTGAACGATCCGGCCTATCAGGACCGGCTCGCCAACGCACTGCTCAAGGGGATCAAGGCCTATTTCGCCAAGAACCCGCCGATTGCGAAAAATCGAACGGCCTGATCGCCGACGACGTACGACCGCGCAAACGCATCCAAAAGAAAATGGCGCGCCCCGGTAACGGGACGCGCCATTTTTCCTTGACCGGGCCAGGTCGCGCTTGCGGTGCTGACCGTGCTTACTTGCCCTGTCCTTCTTCTGCCACTCGGCGACGGCCACGGCTGAAGAGCTTCCAGACAGCGCCGAGCGCGAGGGGCACCACCGCCGCCGAGATTCCGACCAGTACGATGACGTTCAGGTACTGCTTGACGATCGGCAGGTTGCCGAACAGGTAGCCACCGCCCACGAGCAGCACCACCCAGATCAGCGCGCCGAGCACGTTGTAGAGCTGGAAGCGCGCCCACGACATGGCCGACACGCCCGCCACGAACGGGGCGAAGGTGCGCACGACCGGCACGAAACGCGCCATCACGATGGTCTTGCCGCCGTGATGCTCGTAGAAGTCATGGGTCTTGCGCAAGGCGTCGCGATCGAGAAAACGCCAATTCTTCTCGTACACGCGCGTTCCGATCTTCGAGCCGATCCAGTAGTTGAGCGTGTTTCCGGTCACGGCGGCGATGAACAACAGCACGCCGAGCAGCCATGGGTCCATGGCGCCGGTCGCGGCGAATGCGCCGCCGATGAACAACAGGGAATCGCCCGGGAGGAACGGAAAGAGCACCAGCCCTGTTTCCACGAACACAATCATGAACAGGAACAGATACACCCAGTTTCCGTACTGATCGATGAACACTCCCAGATGTTTATCGATGTGGAGCACCATCTCCAGCAATTGCACCAAAGTATCCAAGACGATTCCTCAAGATAAAGGACGCCGGCCCGTCCCCGCGGGCGCGCGACGAGTCGCATCATACCAGTGCAAACGTCGGGCGTCGTTAAGTCCCCGTGACGGTCGGAATCGACCTGCCCCGGTGCGTCAATCGCGCTTTTCTGCCCCCGGCCATTCCCATCATGGGAAGCAGCACGTTCTCATCGGTATTGCAGGCTGAAACGTCGATCGACCTATGTCTTTGAGGGCAGCCTTTATAATGGTTCCCATGTCTGCCACCCCGACCTCCGCCCCCCCGGCGCAAGACCCGGCCGCCGTGCCCGGCGACGCCAGCCCCGACACGCCCGAGCGCCGCCCCGGCCCCATGCCGGCGGGCCTCGCACCGGCTCGCGCCATCCGTGTCCTCCCCGATCAGTTGATCAGCCAGATCGCCGCCGGCGAGGTGGTGGAGCGCCCGGCGTCTGTCGTTAAGGAATTGCTCGAAAACGCCCTCGACGCGGGTGCCCGTGCACTCCAGATCAAGTTGGAGGAAGGCGGCGTGCGCCGCATTGCGATCACCGACGACGGCGGCGGCATGTCCGCCGAACAGTTGCCGCTCGCCCTCACCCGTCACGCCACGAGCAAGATCCGCACGCTCGACGAGCTGGAATCGGTGCTCACACTCGGGTTCCGCGGGGAAGCGCTCGCGTCCATCGCCTCGGTCGCGCAGCTCACGCTGTCGAGCCGCCAGACCGATGCCCCGCACGCAACCGCCATCGACGGCAATACCGGCGCGCTCACCCCTGCTGCCGGCCCCGTGGGCACAACGGTCGACGTGCGCGACCTGTATTTCAATACCCCCGCGCGACGCAAATTCCTGAAGACCGAGCAGACCGAGTTCGGTCATTGCATGGATGTCATCCGCCGCAGCGCTCTGGCGCGCCCGGATGTCGGCTTCTCGATTCTGCACAATAACCGGGCGGTGGAGCACTGGAACGCGTCGGACGCCGCCACGCGTGTCTCGCGCGTGCTGGGCAATGACTTTGCCGACGCGCACCTCTCGCTCGACGAAGGGGCGGCCGAGTTGCGCCTGTCCGGTTTCGTCGGCCTGCCGACCGCCAGCCGGGGCCGCGCCGACCAGCAGTTCTTCTTCGTGAACGGCCGCTTCGTTCGCGACAAGCTGCTCACCCACGCGGTGCGTGCCGCCTATGAGGACGTGCTCCACGGCGACCGCTATCCGGCTTACGTGCTGTATTTCGAACTGCCGCCGCAATTGGTCGACGTGAACGTTCACCCGTCGAAGATCGAAGTGCGGTTCCGCGATGCCCGCAGCGTCCACCAGTTCGTGTTCCACGCGGTGCAACGTGCGCTGGCCCGAGCCGCAGGCAGCGGCGGCGCCACGCACGCGGCGCACCTGACCGATGGCGGGGGTCTTGCCGCCGGGCCGGGCGCAGCCGGTGGCAGTGGCGGCTTCATGGGAGCGCGTCCGGCCGCTGGCTTCGGCACAGCGGGCGGCAGCAACTGGAGCCCGCGCATGCAGCAAGGCGCGTTGCCGATGGTGCAGCCGATGTCCGTCTACGACAACCTGTTCGGACGCACGGCGCCTCCGGCAGCGCGTCCGTACGGTCAGCCGGGCGTCACCGATGCGCCCTCGCCGCCATACGGCAATACCGGTGCGACGCAAGACGGCGCCGCGTTCACCGCCGCGCTCGATGCATTGCCCACTGGCGCCCACGGCACCGCCGACGCCATGTCGCTGGAGCAGCCGCTCGGCTTCGCGCTCGGGCAGTTGCACGGCATCTACATCCTCGCACAAAACGCTTATGGTCTTGTGCTGGTCGACATGCACGCGGCGCACGAGCGCATTCTGTACGAACGCTTCAAGCAGGCACTCGTGGAGCGCAGTGTGCCGGTGCAGCCGCTGCTCATTCCGGTGACGTTCTTCGCCGACCCGGTGGAAATCGGCACGACCGAAGAACATCAGGAAACGCTCACCGCGCTCGGCTTCGACCTCGCGGCCATGTCGCCGACCACGCTCGCCGTGCGCGCCATTCCCGCGCTGCTCGACGGTGCCGATGCGCAAGCGCTCGCGCGCGCCGTGCTGGCCGACCTGCGTCAGTACGGTGGCTCGCGGGTGCTGACCGAGCGTCAGCACGAACTGCTGGGCACGCTCGCGTGCCACACGGCGGTGCGGGCGAACCGGCGTCTCACGCACGAGGAGATGAACGCGTTGCTGCGTCAGATGGAAGCGACCGAGCGCGCCGACCAATGCAACCACGGACGTCCCACCTGGTACCAGCTCACGCTTGGCGACCTCGATAAATTGTTCATGCGCGGACGTTGAGCGGTTCATGAAGGCAAATTCCCCGATCGTCTGTCTGCTGGGCCCGACGGCTTCCGGCAAGACCGCCGCCGCGCTCGCGCTGGCACAGGACACACCGCTCGAGATCATCAGCGTCGATTCCGCACTCGTCTATCGCGAGATGGATATCGGCACGGCGAAACCCAGCGCTGACGAGCTGGCCGCGGTGCCGCATCACCTGATCGACATCATCGATCCGCGCGACGCCTATTCCGCTGCGCAATTCCGTAACGACACGCTGCGGCTTGTCGACGAGATCGCCGCGCGCGGACGCCGTCCGTTGCTTGTCGGCGGCACCATGCTGTACTACAAGGCACTCACACAGGGCCTCTCGCCGCTGCCGTCGGCCGACGCCGAGGTGCGCGCCAAACTGGACGAAGACGCCGCCCGCGATGGCTGGCCGGCGATGCACGCACGCCTCGCGGGCGTCGACCCCGTGACGGCCGCACGCCTCGCGCCGAACGACTCGCAGCGCATTCAGCGCGCACTGGAAATCTTCGAACTGTCGGGCAAACCCATGTCGCAGTGGCTGGCCGAACAGGCGCAGACACCGGAAGCCCCGCCGGTCCATACGTTCGTGCCGGTGGCGCTGGAGCCGAGCGACCGCTCGATCCTCCACACGCGCATTGCCGAACGTTTCCGTCAGATGCTCGCCGCAGGCTTCATCGAAGAAGTCGAACGTCTGCGCACACGCGGCGATCTCGACCCGGGACTGCCGTCGATGCGTTGCGTCGGCTACCGTCAGGTGTGGGAATACCTCGACGGCGCGACCGACTACGACACCATGCGCGACAAAGGCATCTTCGCCACGCGCCAGTTGTGCAAGCGTCAGCTCACGTGGCTGCGCTCGATGCCCGAGCGTCACATCGTCGACTGCACCGCCACCGATGCGCCCCAACGCGCCCTCGCCACCGTCCGCACGCTCTGGCAGGACTGAGCCCGTCATCAACGCTTCGCTGCTGCCGCGGCGAAGCGTTCACGTGCCGCGTCTTCGCCCACGCCCGCACACCCACTCTCCCGTTCTCACGTTCCCCCGCCTTCACTCCGGCGCTCAACACTCGCATCGACCACGCGGCCACGCCGGCTCGCACCTCCGTTGAAACCCTGACAGCTTTCCGGTTTGCACGATGATTTTGATATGCTAATTTGCATATCAACGTTTCGATCAATGCAAATTTGCATCGAATCCACGATACCCGGAAGGACGCCAATGACGCAGACTTCGATGGAGCCAAGTGGGGTGACAGGCGATGTGCTGAGGCTGCCGGCAGGCGGACCGAGGCGCGTGCCGGTTGCGAAATGGGCGGTGCGCACAGGAGTCACGCTGATCTACCTGTTCATGCTCAGCCCGTTGATCTTCGTCGTCTGGCTGAGCTTCTTCAAAGACGCGATCATCACGTTCCCACCGAGCGGCTATACGGTGTCGTGGTATCTGAATGCGTGGCGCAACGCCGCGTTCGCCAACGGGTTCCTGCTCTCACTGCAACTCGCCGCCTGCGCCGCCGTCGGCGGCGTGATCCTCGGCGTGGCCGCCTCACTCGCGCTCGCACGCTATCGCTTCCCGGGTCGTCGCACGCTGGGCAATGTGTTGCTGCTGCCGCTCGTGGTGCCGGGCATTGTCGCGGGCATTGCCACTTACCTGTTCTATCTGCGCGCCGAAAACGCGCTCGACGTGGACATCGTCGGCACCTTCGGCGGTCTCGTGGTCGCGCACATCTGCCTGACCATTCCGTGGACGATGCGCCTCGTGGGCGCGAGTCTCTCGCAGATCGACGACACCATCGAGGAAGCCGCGCGCAACCTCGGCGCCGGGCCGTGGCGCACGCTCTGGCGCGTCACGCTGCCAATGCTGCGCCCGGCCATCGTGGCCTCGGTACTGTTCAGCTTCATCGTGTCGTTCGAAAACCTCGAACTCACGCTGCCGCTGGTCGGGCCAGGCAAGACCACGCTGCCCATCGCGATCATGCAGTACCTCGAATTCAACCTCGACCCGACGATTGCAGCGGTCTCCGCTGCGCAGATCGTGTTGCTCGGCATTGTCATGCTGATCACCGATCGCTTCGTCAAACTCAGCCAGGTGATCTGACATGGCCAACGTTTCGCTTCGCGGATTGCGCAAGCAATACGGCAACGCCGCTGCCGTGGCGGACTTTTCGCTGGAGATCGCCGAAGGCGAACTCGTCGCGTTTCTCGGCCCGAGCGGCTGCGGCAAAACCACGACGCTGCGCATGGTCGCAGGCTTCGTCGAACCGACGGCCGGTGAAATCTGGATCGGTGGCAAGGAAGTCTCGCGCCTGCCACCGAATCGTCGCAACACCGGCATGGTGTTCCAGCGTTACGCGCTCTTCCCGCACATGACGGTGGCCGAGAACGTGGCGTTCGGCCTCGAGATGCGCCACGTGTCGAGCGCCGAGCGCACCACGCGTATTCGCGAAGCGCTCGACATGGTGCGTCTCACGCCGCTCGCTGATCGCTACCCGCGCCAGCTCTCCGGCGGTCAGCAGCAACGTGTCGCGATTGCCCGCGCACTCGCGATCCGTCCCGATGTCTTCCTGCTCGACGAACCGCTCTCCAACCTGGACGCCAAGCTGCGCACCGAAGTGCGCGAAGAGATCCGGGCGTTGCAACGCCGGCTCGGCCTGACGACGATCTTCGTCACGCACGATCAGGAGGAAGCGCTGGCGATTGCCGACCGTCTGGCCGTGATGCACGACGGCTGCGTGCAGCAGATCGGCACGGCCGACGCGCTCTACGAACGCCCCGCCAACCCCTTCGTCGCGAACTTCCTCGGCAAGATGAATTTCCTTGCGGGCCGAATGGCCGACGGCCATTTCGTGACCGCGAAGGGCGAGCGTCTCGCGCTGGCGAGTGCTTCGCCGGACGCCACGACCCTCGGCATTCGTCCCGAACGCCTGCGCCTGACCGACGCCCCCACGCGAGACGAGACGGCGCTGCCGGTCACGGTCGATCAGACGATCTATCTGGGCTCCACGCTCGAACTGCGTCTGAAGAGTCCGCAAGGCGAGATGCTCGTGGCGCACGTGCAGAACACCGCACGCGGCGATGCCAGCCGCTACGCCCCGGGCCGCGCACTCAAGGCTTGTTTTGCAAGTACCGACTGCCTGTTTTTCAACGCCTGACGACACTGCCTCACTCACACCCACGCTTCGGCCCCGCATTGGCCAACCTTGTTGCCAACGTTTTGAAGGATGACGACATGACGCACGCCCTGAACCGCCGCACGTTTCTGAAGACCGCTTCCGGTCTGGTGATCGCTCCCGCACTCGGCCTCGAAGCGCTCTCGGCGCACGCTGCCGACGCCTGCCCGAACGTGGTCGTCGGCACGTGGGGTGGCGACTATCTGAACCTGCTCGAGCAGAACATCGGCAAGCCGATCATCGAAGCGGCCGGCGGCAAGGTCACCTACGACTCTGCCGGGCAGGTCGAGCGCATGACCAAGCTGCGCGCCGAGAAGGCCTCGCGTCGCGGCACGCTCGACGTGGCATGTCTGGCCGATCTCGATATGTACGACATCAACCGCTCGGGCATTCTCGAAGCGGTCGATGCGAAGCTCGTACCGAACCTCGGCAACACGCTCGAAGCCCTGCGCCGTCCGTACTCGATTCCGCACATCTTCAGCGCGATGGTGATCGTGTACAACCCGGAGAAGCTCGGCACGAAACCCGACTCGTTCATGGCCGCGCTCGACCCGAAGCTCAAGGGCAAAGTCGGTTTCTCCGACATCCTCTACAACTTCAACGTCGTGAGCAGCTCGCTCGCCGCCGGTCACAAGGACGGCGATACCGCCGGTGGCATGCAGTTCCTGCGCGAGTTGCGCAAGTCGCAGCAGCCGAAGGTTTACCCCTCGAACGAGGCGGTAGCCTCCGCGCTCAAGAGCGGCGACATCTGGTTCACGTGTATGTGGAAGGCGCGCGCGCTGCAATGGAAGAAGGCCGGCGTGCCCATCGAGTATGTGGTGCCCAAGGAAGGCGCCGTGCCGGTCACGTTCGAAGCCGCCGTGCCGAAGAACTCGCAGTCCAAGCCGTGCGGCTTCAACTATCTGAACGCGATGCTCGACCCGCGCGCGCAGATCGGCTTCGCGGAAACGATGGGCTACGCGCCCACGGTGAAAAACGCGAATCTGCCGCCGTCGCTGCAACAGAGCGTGGGCTTCACGAATGCCGAACTCGACCGGATGGTCAAACTCGACTACGCGAAATTCACCGCTGACAAGCCCGCGCTGCTCGACTTCTGGAACAAGGAATTCAAGGTGGGTCTGTGAACGTTGCCGACGCCCCCGAGCCCGCAATGACGCCGCGCCCCGCCGCTTCCCATGCCTCCCGGGCCGCCACCGCACGCGCGGTGCGCGGCGCGTTCACCGGCGGCTCGCTCGCCGCCCCGGCCACGTTCGTCGTGCTGCTCGTCATCGTGCTGCCGGGGTTGCAACTGGTGCGCTACAGCTTCAACCGGTTCGACCCCGTCGACATGATGCAGGCGGCACTGACCGGCGAGAACTATCTCAAGTTCTTCACCGATCCGTACTACCTGTCGGTATTGTGGACGACGATCAAGGTCGCGTCGCTGTGCACCGCGCTCGCGCTCGTGTTCGGCTTTCCCGTTGCCTACGTGCTCGCTCGCACGCAAAGCCGCTTCAAGAGCCTGCTCGTGATGCTGCTGGTCTTCCCGCTGCTCGTGGGCAATGTGGTGCGTGCAGCGGGGTGGATGGTCATGCTCGGCAACGCCGGCTTCGTCAACTCGCTGCTCGTATCGCTGGGCATCGTGCCGCAGCCGATTCGCCTGCTGTACACCCCGCTGGCGGTCGTAGTGGGCACCACCGCCGTGGTGCTGCCCTACATGATCCTCACGTTGCAGAGCGTGCTCGAGGGCATGGACTTTTCCGTCGAGGAGGCCGCGCGCAATCTGGGCGCGACATTCCGCCAGACGCTCACGCGCGTGATCCTGCCGATGGCCGCGCCGGGCATCGCCGCTGGCACCATGCTCGTCTTCATTCTCTGCATGAACGCGTATGCCACGCCGGTACTGCTCGGTGGCACCGGTATCACGATGATGACGCCCACGATCTACGACCAGATCGCGAAGGCAAACAACTGGCCGTTCGGCGCGGTGCTCTCCATCGTGTCGATGGTCGTGACGTTCGTACTGGCCATCGCCTCGCACTGGGTCATCCACCGCCGTTACGCGAAGACGATGATGACCTGACTTCCCGACGCATTCCCCGCATCCGACGGCGCCTGACGCGGCGTCCGGCCTGCCCGCGTGTCGCCCACGTCGGGTGCCGCGTCTGCGCTCTCTGAACATTCGCCATCTTCTGCAGATAAGGATTTCGCCATGCCGACACTCTCTCACGCCACACGTCAGTACCGCCGCAGTCTGATGAACGACCTGATGGACCGCACGCGTGTCGATGCGCTCGTGTTCACCGCCGCCGACTTCTTCCAGTGGGCCACCAACTTTCACGTCGACGTGCAGACATGGGAGCGCCCCATCGCCATTTGCGTGCCGCGCAACGGTGAGCCTTTCGCCGTCATGAACGAGCTGTCCACCCATCACCTGATGATGGCGCGCGAGCGCGGGCATCTGTGGCTCGATCTCGATCTTGTGACGCTCTACGCCGAGCATCCGCGTGTGACGCAACGCCAACCGCTGCTCGCGGAAGTGCCCGCCCTGATCGCCGACACGCTACGCGCCGCAGGTCTGTCTGCGTCGCGCATCGGCGTCGACGCGGCCGGTGGCCCGCTCGCACGCGCGAGCGCGTTGCTGCCCGACGCGAAACTCGTGCCGATGCTCGCCGAGATGCGCTCACTGCGCTGGGTCAAGCATGACGAGGAGATCGCCATCATGCGCGCCGCGTCCGAGCTGGCCGACTGGGTGCAGGATCGTTACCGCGAGAACATTCGCCCCGGGCGTCTGGTGCAGGAACTCGATTACTCGATGGCCGCGCTGATGGTCACCGAAGGCGCGAAGCGCTTCCCCGGCGAAAACCTCGAAGTGATGCGTTGCTGGACACTCTCCGGCCCGGCGTCCGCCTCGCCGCACGGAGACGGCGCGTCGTGCGGCGCGCGTATCAGCGCGGGCGACGGCATGGTCAACATCGTGATCCCGCGACTGAACGGGCTCGTCATCGAGAACGAGCGCACGTGGTTCTGCGGCAAGCCGTCGAGCGATCAGGCTCGCTTCTACGAAGTCGCTCGCGCGGCCAATGAAGCGGCGGTGAGCGCCGCCGTGACCGGCAAGCCTGTGTCCGGCATCGACGCCGCTGCACAGGCCGTCATCGAGAAAGCCGGGTGCGGCGAGTACATCCGGCATCGCACGGGACACGGCATGGGCATCATCGGCCACGAGTACCCCGACGACATGGCGTTCAACCATCGCCCGCTGCTCGCGAACGAAGTCTATTCGGCCGAGCCGGGCATCTATGTCTACGGCCTGGGCGGCTTCCGTCTGGATGATTCGGTCGTCACCGGCGACACCCCCGTGATGCTGACCCATACCCCGCGCACGCTCGCCCACGCCACGATCGATTGAACACCGGGCGCGCTTGCCGAGCGGCCCGAGAAGAAGACCCGACACATCATTCCGGAGGAGAAGTCATGGAGTCGATTCTGTTGTCGAATTGCGCGTTGCTCGACCCGATCAAGGGTGAGCTGCGCGAAGATCATGCCGTCCTGATCGAGGACGGTCGCATCAAGGAAGTGTCCGATAAGCCGATCCGCGCCCCCTCCGCGCGCGAGATCGATGCCCACGGTCGCACCGTCATGCCGGGGCTGATCGATCTGCACGTTCATGTGCACGCCACGCAGCTCAATCTCGCCGCACAAGCGCACCTGCCGAACGTGCTCGTCACGCTCAAATCGGTGCCGATTCTGCAGGGCATGCTGCGTCGCGGCTTCACCACCGTGCGTGATGCCGGCGGGGCCGGCTACGCCATCAAACACGCCGTCGACAGCGGTCTGGCCGAAGGGCCACGGCTGTTCGTGTCGGGCCGCGCGATCAGCCAGACCGGCGGACACGGCGACGGCCGCCCACGCACCGATTACATCGGCACCGACGGTCCCTGCCCGTGTTGCGTGCGCGTCGGCGCACTGTCGCGTGTGGCCGACGGCGTCGATGAAGTGCGCCGCGCCGTGCGCGAGGAACTGCAAATGGGTGCCGACCAGATCAAGATCATGGCCTCGGGCGGCGTGGCGTCTCCCACCGATCCTGTCGGCGCATGGGGCTACTCGGAAGACGAGATCCGCGCCATTGTCGCGGAAGCACGTGCACGCGGCACCTATGTGCTCGCCCACGCCTACACGGCGCAGGCCATCGAACGCGCGGTGCGCTGCGGTGTGCGCACCATCGAGCACGGCAATCTCGTGGATACCGCCACGGCGCGCTACATGGCGGAGCAAGGCGCGTACGTCGTGCCGACGTTGGTGACATACGACGCCCTCGCTAACGAAGGGAAGTCGCTCGGTCTGCCCGACGATAGCGTCGCGAAGATTGCCGACGTGCACGCGGCCGGTCTGCGCTCGCTGGAGATCTTCCGCGAAGCCGGTGTGAAGATGGGTTACGGTTCGGATCTGCTGGGCGAGTCGCAGCGTTTGCAGAGCGACGAGTTCCGTTTGCGTGCCGAGGTGCTCTCGCCTGCGGAGATTCTGCGCAGTGCGACAGTCGTCGGCGCGGAGGTGCTCGGCCAGTCGGGACAGTTGGGCGAGATCGTGCCCGGCGCGCATGCCGATGTGCTGATCGTCGACGGCAATCCGCTCGCGTCACTCGACTGCCTGCTCGGTCAGGGGGAGCGGATTCCGATGGTAATGAAGGGCGGTAAAATCCACGCTTTCGCGCTGTAAGGCGAGTGCCGCACGACGTGCGGCACAAAGCGCGAACGCAGCGAAAACCCTTCCGTGGAGAATCGATGGATTTCCGGCACGTCGACGCCTTTCGGGCGTTGATGCTCACGCGCACGACCACCAAAGCGGCCCAGGTACTCGGCACGTCGCAGTCTGCGGTCAGCCGTCTCGTGGCCGATCTCGAACGCTCGACGCGTCTCACGCTGTTCGACCGTGCGCGCGGCCGACTCGAACCCACGGCAGAGGCGTTCGCTCTCTTCGAGGAAGTCGAGCGCCGCTACGCCGGGCTCGACAACATTCGCGAATTCGCGCTCAATCTGCGCAATCCCGACAAGGCCGTCATTCGTGTGGGTTCCGTCGTTTCGTTCGGCCTCGGATTCTTCGCGCGCGTGATGGCCGGCTACCGGGCATTGCATCCGAGCGTGCAACTCGCGCTGACCACGGGGGCATCGGATCTGATTCGCGATCAGGTCGTCACACATCAGCTCGCGCTCGGCCTCGTGACCGACACCATCGATGTGGCTGCGACCGACGCCGTCTCGTTCGCCAAACTCGATGCGATCTGTGCCCTGCCCTCGGGTCATGCGCTCGCGCGCAAGAAGGTGGTCAGTCTCGCCGACCTGAAGGGTCAGCCAATCTTGTCGTACGAGCCGACGGATATGGTGCGCTGGGGCATGGATCAGCTCTTCGCCGACGGCAATCTGCACCAGCAGGTCGTCGCCACGGCGCGCTACTCCATCAACATCGGCACGATGGTCAAGGAGAACGTAGGCATCGGTTTGCTGCACCCCGTGTCGGCCTATGACTTTCTCGATTCCGATCTGGTGTTGCGCCGCTTCGAACCGTCGATGCCGTTTCACACGTTGCGTATCACGCCGCGCGCCGCCGCACCCAGCACGCAACTCGACGACCTGGTGCGTGTGATGGAAACCACGCTGGAGGACGTCATGCGAGCCGTCGAGGCGCGGATGAAGCGCTAACCCGCTGACCTGCCTGGCCGGCCTTGCGACTACAGCATGCGGTCGCACATGGCATCGACGAACACGCGCAGCTTCGGCGAGAGATGACGACTCGACGGCCACAGCATCCAGAACTGACCGGGATTTTCCAGATAGTCGCCGAGGAAGACCTGAAGCTCGCCAGCGGCCAGCGCATCGCGGACCAGAAAGTCGGGCATGTAGGCCACGCCAAGCCCATGCGTGGCAGCGCTCAGCAGCGCTTCCATGTTGTTGCACGTGAGGCTCGTGTGCAGCCTCGGCTCGCGCGTTACCCCCGGCACGAACGCCCACGACTGCAACTTTCCAGACGTCGGGAAACGGAAACGGATACACGCGTGCGTCTCGAGATCGTTCGGCGTTTGCGGTGTGCCGCGCCGCGCGAGATAAGCCGGTGACGCACACAGCACAAAGCGAAATGGCCCCGCGCGGCGCGACATGAGCGTGGAGTCCGGTAAATCGCCGCTGCGGATCACCACGTCCAGGCCCCCTTTGATCAGATCCACAATGCGGTCGTCGAAATCCAGCTCGAGTTCGATGTCCGGATACTTTTCCGAAAACGCCGGCAGCAACGGCATCAAGAACCGGTAAGCAGTGACGGGCAGCCCGACGCGCAATATGCCGCGCGGTGTCTGCGATACCTGCGAGAGCATGGCGCGGGCATCGGCCAGTTCGTCGAGCACGCGCCGGCAACGCTCGTAATACATCTGGCCCGCCTCAGTGAGATTCACGCGCCGCGTGCTGCGCTGAAAAAGACGCGCCCCCAGTGTCGCTTCGAGCCGTGCAATCTGCTTGCCGATCGCCGACGCCGACACGCCCGTGGCCCGTCCCGCCGCCACGAAGCTCAAGGCTTCGGCCGCCCTCACGAACGCGGTGATTTCCGCCAGATTGTCCATCGTCACACGCTCCTGTACGGACCGCTGCCCGCCGTCAATTACGGAATTTTATTCCTTAATCTGTGAACCTTCCGCCTGTTTATCCAGCATTGACGATTTTTTAGCATGTATGGCGTGACGTCGGCCAACGTTCCCTTTCCGTTTCAGATGCGCGTCAGCGCATCTTCATCAGGACTTTCCTCATGTCGATCATGGCTTCCCGGCCTTCGCCGCATGCCGAGGCCTCGTTGCGCCGCCGGCTGCTGGGCCTCTTCTCCGTTTGCCTCGCGGCATTGCTACTTCCCATGAGCTTCTCGGGCGGCGCAGTCGCCACGCCCGCCATCGGGGCGGCTTTGCATGGCAGCGCACTCGAGATGCGCTGGATCACCAGCGCGTTCATGCTCGCGTTCGGCGGCTGTCTGATGGCGGCTGGCGCGTGCGCCGATGCCTTCGGCCGCAAACGCATCTTCCTGCTCGGTGTGGGGTGCTTGCTGTTGACGTCGCTGGCGCTCGCGTTGTCGCGCTCGGCACTCGTTGTCGATTGGCTTCGCGCGCTGCAAGGCGTGGCGGCGGCGGCAACACTCGCCGGCGGTGGCGCGTCGCTCGCGCAGGATTTCGACGGTCACGCCCGGGCGCGTGCCTACGGCCTGCTGGGCACGACCTTCGGTGTGGGGCTGGCGTTCGGACCATTGCTCGCCGGCGTGCTCATCGCGCGCTTCGGCTGGCAAGGGGTGTTCGGCGCCACCGCCGTTGTCGCCGCGCTCGCGCTGATCGTCGGCGCATGCGGCATGCGCGAATCGCGCGATCCCGCCGCAACAGGACTCGACTGGCCCGGCGCGCTGTCGTTCACCGGCGCCCTGGCGTGCTTCACCTACGGCGTGATTCAGGCGCCTGCGCTGGGGGCGACGGCACCGGAGGTCCTCGGCGCGCTCGCGCTCGCCGGGGTGCTGGCCGTCGCATTCGTTGCCATCGAACGGCGTGTGGCGCATCCGATGCTCGACCTGTCGCTCTTTCGCTACGTGCGATTCATCGGCGTGCAGATGCTGCCCATCGCCACCAGTGCCTGCTACATCGTGCTGCTCGTGTTGCTGCCGTTGCGTTTTATCGGTGTGCATGGCGACAGCGAGGTCGTGGCCGGGCTGCGCATGATGGCGTTGTCATTGCCAATGCTCGTAGTGCCTTTCATCGCTACGCAATTGGCGCGACGCCTTCCCGCAGGCGTGTTGTGCAGTACGGGGCTGGTGCTGGCGGCGGGTCTGGCGTGGCTGGCGCGCACTGCCGGCGCACCGGACACCGGTGTGCTGAGTCCCGCTTTGTGGCCGATGCTCCTGATCGGCACGGGCAGCGCCATGCCGTGGGGCCTGATGGACGGCCTGTCGGTCAGCGTGGTGCCGACGGACCGCGCGGGCATGGCGCCGTCGCACCCGATGTCGCCCGGGAGGCCGTCAACCGGCTCGTGGCTGGGGATATGCATGGCGCGCGCGGCGTGGTGGCGAGTGTTCCGGCGTGGGGTGAAGTGGCATTGCGCAACGCGTACGAACGCGCCTTCGCAACGTTGCTCGACCGGCTCGCGATCGTCACGTTGTTGTGCGCCATCGTCGTGTTTGCCTGCCTCAGCGGCAAACCTCGAACTGATACCGCCAATACCGCTGATAGCACCGATCCGGGCGAGCCGGCGACCGACATCGCCCTGCACTGACTCGCCCAATCGCTTGCCCAATCACTTATTCAAAAGAAAAGCCCGCCGAGGAAACCCCGGCGGGCTTTCTGTGCATTCCTGATGCCGGGAGGGCGCGCCCTCCCCGTGTCTTACGACACGATCGTCTGCGCCTCGCCTTCCTTGCGCTCGCGGATCGTGCCCAGACGGTAGACCGTCTCGCCCGACGCTTCGAGGTGCTTGAAGGCAGCGTCGGCGTCAGCGGCCGAAACGATGACGGCCATGCCGATACCGCAGTTGAACACGCGGTGCATTTCGGCGTCGGCCACCTTGCCATGCGCTTGCAGCCACTGGAACAGCGGCGGCAGGGTCCAGGCGTCCTTCGAGATGTCGGCCGTCAGATGGTCCTGCAGCACGCGCGGGATGTTCTCGACGATACCGCCGCCCGTGATGTGCGCCATGCCCTTGACCGGCAGCGTTTGCATCAGCGCCAGCAGCGGCTTGACGTAGATGCGTGTCGGCGCCATCAGCACGTCGCGCAGCGGTTGGCCGTGGAAGTCGGCGTCCAGATCCGGCTTGGCGACTTCGATGATCTTGCGAACGAGCGAGTAGCCGTTCGAGTGCGCACCCGACGAGGCCAGACCCAGCACCACGTCACCCGGCACGATGGTCGTGCCGTCGATGATCTTGCTCTTTTCGACCGCGCCGACTGCGAAACCGGCCAGATCGTACTCGCCGTCCGGGTACATGCTCGGCATTTCCGCCGTCTCGCCGCCGATCAGAGCGCAGCCTGCCAGCTCACAGCCCTGGGCAATGCCCTTGACGACGGTCGCGGCCGTGGCCACGTCCAGCTTGCCGCAGGCGAAATAGTCGAGGAAGAACAACGGCTCGGCGCCCTGCACCAGAATGTCGTTCACGCTCATCGCGACCAGATCCTGGCCGACCGTGTCGTGTTTGTTCAGCGTGAAGGCCAGTTTGAGCTTGGTGCCTACGCCGTCGGTGCCCGAAACGAGTACCGGCTCCTTGTAGCGCTTGGGCACTTCGAACAGCGCGCCAAAGCCGCCGATGCCGCCCAGCACGCCGTCGCGCAGGGTTTTTTTGGCAAACGGCTTGATCGCTTCGACCAGTGCGTCGCCCGCTTCGATGTCGACGCCAGCGTCGCGATAGGAAAGGCCGGAAGTTTCGTTAGGGTGTGACATGACGGGAATGCATCAAGGTTCGGTAAAATGCGATTTTACCCGATGCGCGTGTCCTTTCGGCACGCAAACCGGATATCGGACGCCGGCGAAGGCCGGCGTGCCCTGTAAACCGTACTGTGCCGGCCTTTAGCCGGCTTTCTTCGTTCGTGATCCAGCAACTGTATCTCGACCTCGGCACTCCGCCGCCCGCCACGTTCGACAATTTCATTGTCGGGCCCAATCGCGAGCCGGCGCAGACGCTCGACAGCCTGAATGCCGAGCTTTCGGCCGGCACGGCACGCGACCGCGGCATCTACCTCTGGGGAGCCGCCGGGTCCGGCCGCACTCATTTGATGGAGGCACTGTGCCATGCCGTCGGGCCGAGCGCGCGCTATTTGCGCCCGAACAGCCCGCTGGCCGCCTTCACGTTCGACGACGCGAGCACGGTCTACTGCGTCGACGATTGTGACAATCTCTCGCCTACGCAACAGATCGCGGCCTTCAATCTGTTCAACGAGACGCGCGCCCGCCCGCATTGCGCCTTCGTGGCCGCAGGCTCTCAGCCGCCAGTCGACATGCCGCTGCGCGAAGATTTGCGCACGCGTCTCGGCTGGGGCCTTGTTTTTCACATTGTGGGACTTGACGACGACGGCAAGAAACAGGCGCTACAGAACGCCGCCCGCGAGCGCGGCTTGCAGTTGGCGGCTGACGTGCCCGCCTATCTGCTCACCCACTTCCAGCGCGATATGTCGAGCCTGATGGCGTTGCTCGACCGCCTGGATCGCTTTTCGATGGAACAGAAACGCGCAGTGACCTTACCGTTGCTGCGTCAGATGCTCACCCACACCGATCCCGCCACCCCCGACGGCAAAAACTGACTGGTGTTAGCTTCAGGTAAAATTCGCGCAATGACCAATTTAGCTCTCTTCGATCTCGACCACACCCTGCTGCCTACCGACAGCGACAAAGAGTGGGGCCGTTTCCTCGTGCGCCAGGGCGCGGTCGAGCGTGACTCGTACGCGCAGGCCAACGAGGCCTTCTATCAGGACTACCGTGCAGGCCGGCTCGATATGCCGGCCTATCTGCGTTTCTGTCTCGCGCCGCTCTCACGCTATCCGCGTGACCAGCTCGACGCGTGGCATGCGCAGTACATGGAAGAGTCGATCCTGCCGCACATCCGTCCCGAAGCGCTTGAGCTGCTCGACGTGCACCGCAAGGCAGGCGACCTGTGCGCCATCGTGACGGCGACCAACACGTTCGTCACGCGGCCGATCGCCAAGGCGTTCGGCATCGATCATCTGATCGGTACCGAGCCGGCCACCGTCGGCGACGATCCGAATGCGCGTTACACCGGCGAATACGTCGGCACACCGAGCTTCCGCGAGGGCAAGATCACGCGCACCGAAGCCTGGCTTACCCGCCTGGGCAAGACGTGGAGCGATTTCGACCACGCATTTTTCTATAGCGATTCCGCCAACGACGTCCCCCTGATGGAGAAGGTCAACCATCCGGTGGCAACGAACCCCGATGAGGCGCTGCGCAGCATTGCGCTGGCGCGTCGCTGGCCCATTCTCGAGTTGTTCCAGTGATCCGTAAACTCATCAAGAAACTGCTGGGCAAAGACAGCCAGGCCGACAGCGTCGCCGGCAACCCGCCCGCCACCGGCCTGCCGGTCGTCATCCCCGTCTCGGTCCACGGCATCGATCCGAGCCTGCTATCGAAGAACGCCGTGCGCGTGACCGACACGTTGCAGCAAGCCGGTTTCAAGGCATTCATCGTCGGCGGCGCCGTGCGCGATCTGTTGCTCGGCATCGCGCCGAAGGACTTCGACGTCGCCACGAGCGCCACCCCCGAACAGGTCCAACGTCTGTTCCGGCGCGCGCGCATCATCGGCCGCCGCTTCCAGATCGTGCACGTGCAGTTCGGGCAGGAGATCATCGAAACCTCCACGTTCCGGGCGTTAGTCGATGCCGTCGACAGCGAGCAGATCGGTGCGCGTCGTCCGAAAAAGGGCGAACTCGACCGCAAGACGCACGTCACCGACGAGTCGGGCCGTGTGCTGCGCGACAACGTCTGGGGCGAGCAGGATGAAGACGCAGCGCGACGCGACTTCACTGTCAACGCCATGTACTACGATCCGGCGGCGCAAACGGTTCACGACTATCACCACGGCTGGGAAGACATTCAGAAGCGCGTGCTGCGCATGATCGGCGACCCGGCCACGCGCTTCCGTGAAGACCCCGTGCGCATGCTGCGCGTGGTGCGCTTTGCGGCCAAGCTCGGCTTCAAGATCGACGACGCCACGGCGGCACCGATTCCGCAGTTGGCCCCGCTCATCGACAACGTGCCTGCGGCGCGTCTGTTCGACGAGATGCTCAAGCTGCTGCTCTCGGGTCATGCCTGGGCCTGCGTGCAACAACTGCGCACGCAAGGTCTGCATCACGGTCTGCTACCGTTGCTCGACGTCGTGCTGGAGCAACCGCTGGGCGAGAAGTTCGTCACGCTGGCGCTGGCCAATACCGACGCACGTATCCGCGCGGGCAAACCGGTCTCGCCGGGTTTCCTGTTCGCGGCATTGCTCTGGCATCTCGTGCTGGAAAAGTGGCAGGCCTATCAGAGCGCTGGCGAATATCCGATTCCGGCGTTGCATCTGGCCATGGACGATGTGCTCGATGCGCAGACGGGCAAGCTGGCCATTCAGCGTCGCTTCGTTGCCGACATGAAGGAAATCTGGGGCTTGCAAGTGCGCCTCGACAAGCGCGTGGGTCGCACGCCGCTGCGTCTGCTCGAGCATCCGCGTCTGCGCGCCGGTTACGACTTCCTGCTGCTGCGTTGCGAGTCGGGAGAAGTCCCGGCGGAAGCCGGTCAGTGGTGGACGGACTTCCTCGAAGGCGACGCCGCAGCGCGCGACGCCCTGCTCGCGCAAGGCAGCGGATCGGGAAGCACGACGCCGGCCGCGAAGCGTCGCCGCCGTCGCCGCAAACCGTCGGGAGGCGGTGGTGGTGAAGGCTCGGGTGGAGAGGGTGGCAGCGGTGGTGGCGGCAATGAGAACGCTACCAGCGAGAATCATGGCAAGCGGGTATCATCGCGACAGCATGGTTCCGAAGGTGCTTCATGACTGTTGCCTATATCGGGCTCGGCGCGAATCTCGGCGACGCCCGCCAAGCGATCAAGGACGCCATCGTCTGTCTGGCGCAGCAAATCGGCGTCACCATCACCGGCAAGTCCGACCTGTATCGCACCGCTCCCATCGAGTCGAGCGGTGACGACTATCTCAACTGCGCTGTCGCCGTCGAGACGAGTCTGACTGCGCGCCAGTTGCTGACGCTGTGTCTGAAGATCGAACTGCATTTCGGGCGTGAGCGGCCGTACAAGAACGCGCCGCGTACGCTCGATCTCGATCTGCTGGTGTACGGCGATGAGCGCATTGCAGAGCCCGATCTGATCGTGCCGCATCCGCGTCTGGCGCTGCGAGCCTTTGTGCTTCGCCCGCTCGCGGATCTCGCGCCCGAACTGGAAATCCCCGGCGTGGGACGCGTGAGCGCTCTGCTCGACGATGTCGCCGACCAGCGCATCGAGCGTGTCGCGCAGTGCTGCTGCCCGACGAAGCGAGCCTACGCATCATGAGATCGCCCGTCCTCGGGCGTTTCCGCTATCTGGCCGTCGAGGGCCCCATCGGAGTTGGCAAGACATCGCTCGCGCGTCGTCTCGCCGATGCTGCCGGTGCCGATCTGATGCTCGAGCAGCCCGCGCTCAATCCCTTTCTCGAACGCTTCTACCGCGACAGTGCGCGCTACGCGTTGCCTGCGCAGTTGTCCTTCTGTCTGCAACGTGTGGACGAAGCGACGGAAATTGCGCGACGCGATACCGATGGCAAGCCGATCTTCACAGACTTCATTCCCGAGAAAGACGGCCTGTTCGCGCGACTCACGCTCACCGCCGACGAACTCGAGTTGTACCGCAAGCTCGTGGCGCATATCGAGCGAGCGCATCGGGCACCGGACCTGGTGATTCATCTGCAAGCGAGTCCCGAGACGCTGTTCGCGCGCATTCAGAAGCGCGCAATCCCGATGGAACAGCAAATTCCGGACACCTATCTGCGCGCGCTGTGCGACATCTACGGCGAATTCTTCTATCATTACGCCGCTGCGCCGGTATTGACTGTCGACACAGAACAATTCGACCCGGCGCACAACGACAGCGACTTCGCCCTGCTGGTCGAACGCATCGATCAGATGCGCGGGCGCAAGGAAGTCTTCGTCAAGGGCGCTCGCCCCTGAGCGTCTCCTAATTCGCCAATTGCGCCCGTCGCGCCAGCGAAACCTCCTGAACCGAGGCTGACATGAGTTATCTGCAAGAATCGAACCGCAAGGCCGTGACCGTTCCCGGACTGGCCCAGATGCGCGAACGTGGCGAGAAGATCGCCATGCTCACCGCTTATGACGCAAGTTTTGCCGCGCTGCTCGACCGCGTGGGCGTGGATGCCATTCTCATTGGCGACTCGCTAGGCAATGTGATTCAAGGCCAGCGCACGACGCTGCCCGTCACGTTGCGCGACATCTGCTATCACACCGAATGCGTGGCACGCAGCGTCAACAAAGCGGTGGTGCTGGCCGATCTGCCGTTCGGCACGTATGGCACGAAGGAACAGGCGTATCAGAGCGCCGTGGCGGTCATGCAGGCCGGCGCCCAGATGGTGAAGATCGAAGGCGGCGAGTGGCTCGCCGAAACGGTGCGTTTCCTGGTCGAGCGCAGCATTCCGGTGTGCGCACATCTGGGTCTGACGCCGCAGTCGGTGCACGCGTTCGGTGGCTTCAAGGTGCAGGCGCGGGAAGATGCCGCTCAGGCGCGCTTGCTCGACGACGCCCGTGCGCTGCAAGCGGCGGGGGCACAGTTGGTCGTGCTCGAAGCCATTCCCGCTGCGCTGGCGGCGCGCGTGACGCCGGAATTGCCGACGATGCCGACTATCGGCATTGGCGCCGGCGCTAACTGCGACGGCCAAGTGCTTGTGCTGCAAGACATGCTCGGCGTGTTCCCGGGCAAGTCGCCGAAATTCTCGATGAACTTCATGGACGGTCAGCCGAGCATCGCGGCGGCCATCGAAGCCTATGTGCAAGCGGTGAAGCACGGCACGTTCCCGACGCAAGAGCATTCCTTCTGAGCGTTGAGGTGAGCACCGTGGAGTGACAGAAAAGCGGTTCGGCGACGAACCGCTTTTTTCATGCCGCCATCGGCAATCTCAACACCACCGCAAAGCCCTCGCCGCCCACACGCTCGAAGGTCATTTGCCCGCCGTGGGCATGAATCACTTCGGCCACCATCGCCAGTCCAAGACTCGCGCCTTCGCGACCGTCGGCACGGGACGAAAACGGCGTGCGCACGCGTTGCCATTCCGCTTCCGGAATGCCCGGACCGTCGTCGAAGAATCTCAGGTGCCATGCATCGTCCACACGCGTCACGTCGACGTGAAGTCGGTGCGGTGCGCCATAGGCCAGCGCATTGACCAACACGTTCTTGATCGCTTCGCGCAGGCTCAGCGGATCGCCGAGGATCATGCAAGGCGTTTGCGGCGCCTGAAGCGCCACATCGATGTCGCGCGTGGCATAGGAGAGCGTCTCACGCATCGCCGTCTGCAATAGCTCATTCAGATCGACTGGCACCGGCGCCACGCTGTCCGCGCGGTGTTGCACCATCGCGTGATTGATCAACTGGTGAATGAGCCCACCCAGCCCGCGAGCCTGCTTCTGAATGCGAGCGATATGCGTCTGACGCGCGGTTTCGTCCTGCGTCTGCGTGAGCATCTCGGCCTGCGCCGTGAGCGCCGTCACTGGCGTGCGCAGTTGATGGGCCGCGTCGCCGATCACGCGACGCATCAGCGCGCGCGACGTCGCCAACCGTTGCATGAAGTCGTTGATCGCCCCCACGAGCGCCAGCGTCTCGGCGGGCACTGTCACCGCCAGCGGCACGAGGTCGTTCGAGTCGCGCGCCCGAAGCGCCGTCTCGATCTGCTTGAGCGGCAAGAGTGCCTGACGCAGTGTCCACAGTGCGGCGAGCATCGTCAGAATTCCGGTCGCGATGGTGATGAGCAGCGTGTTGTCCGCCAACCCGCGCGTGAATCGCACCCGGGCGTTCTGGGTATGCGCCAACGCCACCACTGCCCACGGATGGGGCGCCGCCACCGGCATGCGGCGTCCAACGATGGCGATGCGGATCGGCATCTCCTGATAGGTGCCATCGACAACGACAGGTCCTTCCGCCAGTTGGTCCCACGCAATGGCCGGATGAAATTCCGAATCCCCGGCCACCGAACGACCATTCGGATCGAGCACGGTATAGAAGATCTGATCGCCCGGTGCGAGCGCGGAGAAGGCCGCGAGCGGCACGTCGACGTTCACCTCGCCGTTCTGATACCACGTGTTCTCGGCCACTTGCAGCGCACTGCCGAGCAGCCAGCGGTCATACGCGCGATCGACGGCCGAGCGCGTCGAGAACCAGATGCCGAGCAGCACGGCCGCCACCGCGAACGCCAGCACCACGCCCATGCGCACGACCAGCCGCAGATACAGAGACCGGCCGGGAACGATCATGACAGCACGAGTTGATAGCCCAGTCCGCGCAACGTGCGAATCTGGAATTGCGCCGCCGCCAGCTTCTTGCGCAGACGTGCGACATATTGCTCGATGGCATTCGCGTTCGGTGCGGGCTCATCACCGTACAGGCGATCCATGAGTTCGTCCTTGCCGAAGATGCGTCCCGGGCGCGCCGCGAGAATTTCGAGCAGCGTGACTTCGCGTCGCGTGAGTTCGATCGCAAGCCCGTCGATCTCAACGCCACGACTCTTGCGATCCAGCGAGAGATTGGCGCACGTCAGCCGGTTCGTGGCGTCCTGCCCCGTGCGGCGCATGAGCGCTCGTACCCGCGCTTCCAACTCGCGAAAGTCGAAGGGTTTGGTCAGGTAATCGTCTGCGCCGAGATCGAGGGCACGCACCCGCTCTTCGATCTCCGCGCATGCGGTGAGCATCAGCACGCGGGTGGACAAGCCGCGCTCACGCACGCGCTTGAGCAACTCGAAGCCGTCCACATGCGGCAGCATGACGTCGAGGATCAGCAAGTCGTAATCGTCGCCGATGCGCGCCGCGGCGGCCGCGCCGTCCGACTCGCAATCGAGCGCATGGCCCAGCTTGCGCAACTGGGTGGCAATCGCTTCGGCGACATCGGCAGTGTCTTCCACCAGCATGATGCGCATGATTCCTGAGTCTCCTTTGTTTTTATCGCCAGACGGTGAGAAGCACGATCCGGACACCGTGCCGCCGCGAACTTCCCGGCGTATGTCCGCGATTCTCTCGGAAATCGCCCGCCACTTCCTCGGTGTTTCCCCTGAATTAAGGGGCAACCTGCCCGGCGTGTCAGCTTCGCTACAGCTTCGCTGCTTAGTATCGGAGCCGATTATAAAAGCATCCATCAGGAGACACGCAATGCATAACGCCCCCCTTGCGGGCGCTGCCGGGACAATTGCGCCCGCAGTGCCGCCATTGCTGGAAATCGACCGCGTCACGCTGCAATACAAGACCGACGACTACCTCGTCACCGCCGCGCAGCAAGTCAGCTTCAATGTCTATCCGGGCGACCGGTTCGTGTTGCTTGGCCCGTCGGGCTGCGGCAAATCGACGTTGCTCAAGGCCATTGGCGGATACCTGCCGCCGTTTCATGGCGAAATTCGCCTCAAAGGCCGCACGATTACCGAACCCGGCCCCGATCGCATGATGGTGTTCCAGGAGTTCGACCAACTGCTGCCGTGGAAGACCGTGCGTCAGAACGTGGAATTCGCGCTCACCGCAAGCGGCCGTCTGAAGGGGCGTGAAGCCGCCGAGCGCGCGGGGCATTACATCGAAAAGGTCGGTCTGGCGAAGTTCATCGACAGCTATCCGCACACGCTCTCCGGCGGCATGAAGCAACGCGTGTCCATCGCGCGCGGCATGGCGATGGAGCCTGATGTCCTGCTCATGGACGAGCCCTTCGCTGCCCTCGACGCCCTCACCCGCCGCAAGATGCAGGACGAACTGCTGCGCCTGTGGGACGACACGCGCTTCACGGTGCTGTTCGTCACGCACGGCATCGACGAAGCGATCCGCATCGGCACGCGCATTCTGCTGCTCTCGCCGCACCCCGGTCAGGTCAAGGCCGAGCTCAACAGCATCGCGCCCGACCAGCTCGGCACGGCGCACCAGAGCGCGCTCGAGACGCGCATCGATCAACTGCTGTTCGCGGCACACTGAGGAGACGTCCATGAACGCCATCGCTTCGCAACACACGCCGCCGAGCGGGCAAGCGCCCATCGAACCGGTGTACCGGCCGGAATTCGTGCTCGAACCCACGCCGGCAGAGCTATCGTCGATTCAGCGTCCGCTCTCGACTTTTGAAACGCTCTATCGCCTGAGCTGGCTGCGCAAGACCGTCATCCTGTGCGTGCTCGCCATCATCTGGGAAATCTACGGCCGCTGGCTCGACAACGCCCTGCTCTTTCCCAGCTTCACCGACACCGTCAGCGCGTTTGCAAGCGGCCTGACCAGCGGTGTGTTGCTGCTGCGCGCCGCGGTCTCGCTCAAGACGCTGCTCGTGGGCTACGGCATCGGTATTGCCCTCGCCGCGGTGCTCACCACCGTCGCCATCAGCTCGAAGATCGGCAACGACCTGCTCGAGACGCTCACCGCGATGTTCAACCCGCTGCCCGCCATCGCGCTGCTGCCGCTCGCCCTGATCTGGTTCGGGCTCGGCAACGGCAGTGTGATCTTCGTGCTCGTGCACTCGGTGCTGTGGGCCGTGGCACTCAACACGCACAGCGGCTTTCGGGGCGTGTCGAAAACGCTGCGCATGGTCGGTCAGAACTATGGGCTCAAGCGTTTCGCGCTGGTACAGCACGTGCTCATTCCGGCCGCGTTTCCGAGCATTCTCACCGGTCTGAAGGTGGGTTGGGCGTTCGCATGGCGCACGCTGATTGCGGCAGAACTCGTGTTCGGTGTGTCCTCAGGCTCGGGCGGCCTCGGCTGGTACATCTTCGAGAACCGCAATTCGCTGGAGACGGCCAACGTCTTCGCCGGGTTGTTCTTCGTGATTCTGATCGGGCTGGCGGTCGAGAATCTGCTGTTCGCCCGCATCGAGAAACGCACGCTGCATCGCTGGGGCATGCAGCACTGACGTGCAACTTTGCGGCTGTGTCTGATTGACGCCCCTTCGGGGGCATGAATAATTCGAACTATCAGGAGACAACAACACCATGAACCGACGCCCTTTCGCCAATTTCACTCGCTGGGCAAGCGCACTGGCGCTCGCCGCCACCACGGCGCTCACCACGCTCGGCAACGCCGCCCACGCCGAAGCCAACACCGTGCGACTCTCGCATGGCTACGGCATTCTCTATCTGCCGCTGATGGTCATGCGCGATCAGCATCTCATCGAGAAGCATGCGAAGGCGCTGGGACTCGGCGATGTGAAAACGACGTGGACGATTCTCGATGGCGGCAACGTGATCAATGACGCGATGCTCGCCGGCAATCTCGACGTGGCAGGCACGGGCGCACCGGGCTTTGCCACGCTGTGGTCGAAAGCGCACGGCATTCCGCGCTCGGAAGTGATCGGTCTGTCGGCACTGTCGACCGGCCCGCTCTGGCTCAACACGAACAACCCGAACATCAAGTCGCTCAAGGACTTCACGCCGAAGGACAAGATCGCGATTCCGGGTATCAAGACGTCGCTCTCCGCCGTGCTGCTGCAAATGGCCGTGGCCAAGACGTTTGGCATCGAGAATTACGCGAAGCTCGATCCGCAAACGGTCAGCCTGAGTCATCCGGAGGCGCTCAGCGCCCTGCTCTCGGGCAAGACGGAAATCACCGCGCACTTCACCTCGCCGCCGTTCTCGTATCAGGAGCTGAAGGACCCGCGCATCAAGCGCGTGCTGAATTCGACCGACGTGCTCGGCAATATCACCATCGACGTGGTGTTCGCGCCCAAGCAGTTCACGGTGCAGAATCCGAAGCTGGTGCAGGCCATTCTGGAGGCACAGGAAGAGGCCGCAGCCTACATCGCGAAGGATCACGTAGGTGCGGCGAAGACGTTCCTGCGCGTGTCGAAGATGAATCTGCCGCAAGCCGAGATCGAGCAGATGATCGCAGACCCGGGTCTGCAATTCACCACAACGCCCAATGGCCTGATGCAGTACGTCGAGTTCATGGGTCGCGCGGGCACGATCAAGACGCGTCCGGCGAAGTGGAGCGATCTGTTCGTGCCGCAAATGGCTGCGCGTCAGGGAAGCTGAGGAAAAACTCGAAGCAGCGGCGTAGTCTTGCGCCGCTGCGCAGAGAAAGGCGGGTCGATCTCCGGCACGCCGCACCGTGCACGACACCCGACCTGTACCGACTTAGCTAGCCGGCGTTGCCATCGAGACTCGATTCACGCACGCACGGACATGTCGATAGAATCCGACTAACGCACTGCAATAGTAGCTGGGGTTGTCGTAACTTTCGCCATCGAAGCGATGGGCGACATACCCGCCACCGCACGCGATGAACGCTTCACATTGGCGACACGCTGCGTGCACCTCCGGATAGCGCGTGCGCGCGAGGTCGACAAAGTCACGGAGCTTGTGCGTCTCAAGACCCAATCCGGTGTGGCTGGCATCTGTCTTGCAAATGGAAAGCACGTCGAGCAACCGATAGCTGCCGTCACTCTCCACCACAGCAATCGGCGCCAACGCGCCACCAAATGCATCGAGTTCGGAACGACGGCCGAGCACGCCCCGGATGAACGTCTCGAAGATGCGCACGTGGAAGTCAGGATCGTCGATAGCGAGCCACGCATCGAATCCTCGACACAGGAAATCCAGCAAACGCGCGTGGGTGTACGCCTGAATGTGCCGCGGAGGCGCGGCAAAGTTGGCGTCCGGCAGCAGGAAGTCAACGTCGCTCAGCCCCAACGCACGGAAGTAGGAGAGAATTCGCGCCGGATCGTTGTTGGGGTCGATCACCGCCAGCACGCCGTTGAACACACGCCGTGATTGCGGGTAGGACAGGCACAAGCGAATGGCCTGCTCGACACGAGCGCCCGTCCCCTGCTTCGAGAAATCGTATCGATGCCGATCATGCAGCGCTGGCGGGCCATCGCAACTGATGCCGAGCGTCGCGCCAAACTCGGCATACAGGTCAAGCCATGACGTGTCGATCAACACACCATTGCTTTGCGTCACGATGGCCAACTCAGCTTCGCTCAAACGATCGCGCAAGTGCTTGAAGAAGCGGGCTGTGCGCTGCTTGCCAAGCAACAGCGGTTCGCCCCCGTGAATCTCCAACGTCATTCGCGCCGATGGAAATGCACTGCGATGCTCGATCAGGCGTTCGACCAACTGGTCGAGGTGCGACGCGCTCAGGAATTTTGGACGCTGCCGCCACCCCTGATCGACCCCTTGGTACATATAGCAATAGTCGCAGTCGATATTGCAACGCTCGGCAACCTTGACCATCACCAGAAGATCGCCGGCATCATCTGACGCGATATCGCCCCCCTTGCCACTGCGCGCGGTCATCGATACGAACTCGTCAATTCACTTCGCTTTGCCGGCCACCGGCGGGCGCGCCTTGGCGGCGGCACTCTCGTCCGGATGCGGCGCCATCAGCTTCGTGTGCGCGGCGAATACCGCCGAATCGTCGGCGCCCCGTTTCATCTCCGAAATCACCGAGGCAATGATATTGGCGCCGGTCAATGCCGCCGCGTCGCCTTGGTTCGCGTCGCCGTAGTGCACGAGAATGCCCGGCAACCCCGGCACGTCAGCCAACGGCACGAAGCGATCGCCAGACGACACCGGCACTACGCGGTATAGCGGCACGCTATCGACCTCATGGCCGAAAGCCGTCTTGATTTTCGCTGATTGCTCCTTGCTCAGACCGAGCGATCCCACGGGGAAAAACAGTTCCGAAGCTGCCATCTCATTGCCTCCCTTCAGGTCAGAAGATACTCATTAGAACTGCGTGTTGAAAAAGAATGTCTGGAACAGGCGACCGTTCTCCTTGCAATCGCCGAAGTGTCCCTGGCTCGCGTGAAAGCGGCGACCGCGAAACAGGATCAGGCGATTGAAGCGGTTTGCGATCCGGTCGGTCATCGTCCAACGCTCCCAGGCGGTGGCGTCGGCATCGCAACATTCGCGCTGCCGTTCGTCGTCGGGGTAGAGATCGAAACCGGTTTCCTTGTGCTGGAAGAACGCCGTGCCTGCCTGGGGCGGTGCTTCAGGGGTCAGGTAGACAACGCCGGACCATACCGTGGTGTGATCCGCATGCACCCACGTAGTGTCGTGCTTGACGCTGTATTGGAACGCACCGTTGTAGGTGTTCGGCGGCCAATACGTGATCGGTGACTTGACGATATTCTGGATGGCGTCCTTCAACCCGTCATGCAGGAACGGCCCCGTGCGAGCGCCGGGATAGTTGCCCTTTACCGTGAACGCCTGATTCAGTGCAAACGTTCGGACATCGTTCGGGTCGTGATAGAAATTGTCGGTAACGATGATGGAATCGTGCATATGACTCACTCTGTTTTATCAGAGACCTCGGGGGTATCGGGCCGCAGCCGGTCAAGAACCCATTGCTGATGCTCCGGCGTAATCTCCGGACGATCCACTTTCTCGAAACCCACCTTGCGGTCGTAGAAGCCGGCGCGAATCTCCTTCGAGACTTCGTAGATATGCGGATTGAAACCCTGTACATCGTAGAGATGCTGCTCCACCACACCGATCAGTTTGCAATTCGATGTGTTACCTGCCATCGATACGGGCTTCCAGCCGGCGTCTCGAATCCATTGCATTTGCTCGGCCTCAGTGAGCTTTCTGGCCAGGAGCGGCGAAGCGCAGATGAAGCCGTTGTCCGTTTCGCGCTTCGTGAAGCCGCTCACGGGATAGGCAAGTGGCGGAAATCGATGACCGCTGAGGATGAGGCGAAGATTGAGTGCCCGGCAGGTTTTCGCCATCGCGGCAAAAACCCCACTGATGCATGATGAGCACGGGATACGCCCCGAGGCGGACTGAAGCGACTCGCGGGCAATGCTGCGAATATCGATCTTTTCGATCACCAGCGACACGCCGAAACGGGCGCAGAACGCCGATGCGTTGTCCTTGACTTCGTCGGGAATGAACCCGTTATCGACGAGCACGGCAATGGGATGCAAGTCCAGTTCCTTCACGGCAAGCAGCAACGTGAGGGCGCTGTCCTTTCCCCCCGAGAACGCCAGCACGCAATCCGGTGTGCCCGTACCCCGGCATGCGGCGACGACGTCGAGTAGTTTGCGTTGCGTGTAATCGCCGCGAGCGGATTCGGCAGCGAAGGCATGACAGGCATCACAGATACCGTCCGGCGCGATATGAACCCCGGGCAAATCTTCAGTGAGCAAACACCGCTGGCAGTAGCGATCGATCGCCTGCGCCGTACCGCTGACGGCATCGACACGGAGTCTGCGCAACGGCGCACCAGTGGCATCGAACAGCTTCGCACGTTGTTCCGCCGACAAGTTCATGAGGGTTGACGACATCATCGCAACTCCAATGTGAGCTATCGAAAGCGATATCTCATCAGGGATTCGCGGCTCGGCGAAACGGCTACCGAGCCGCACGGTTCGTCAACGAACACGAGAGCGCAAGCCCCCTGCACACTCTCGTGTCGTAGACATCGGCTTCGCGATCAGTGCAGCCCTTGGGCGCCTTGAATTCCTTGAGCCTGTTCCGGACCTTGAACGCCTTGAGGTCCTTGCGGGCCTTGCATGCCCTGTACGCCTTGAACACCCTGAACACCTTGCATGCCTTGCGGACCTTGCAAACCTTGTGCGTATTGATGTCCCTGCGGCCCTTGCATGCCCTGCATACCCTGCGGTCCTTGCAGACCTTGAGCGCTCTGCATGCCTTGCGGACCTTGCAAACCTTGTGCGTATTGATGTCCCTGCGGCCCTTGCATGCCCTGCATACCTTGCGGTCCTTGCAGACCCTGAGCACTCTGCATGCCTTGCGGACCTTGCAAA
>JARLJF010000014.1 GCA_031291335.1 Pandoraea sp.
ACCTATCCCGGCTTGTCGCGCAAACACGTGGGCCGCACTGTCCGGGCCGATACCCGGGACATCGACATGGCCGCCCTGCGACGCTGGGACTGGCGCGTGCGCGCCGGGTCGCTCGCTGCCGGCCTGCTGTGGGGGATTCCGTATGCCTTCTGGCTTTGGCAAGCGCCGCCCGCACAGCAGATGTTCATGATCATCGGGCTGCTCACGCTGGGCACCGGCGCGATTTACGCGTACTGCATCCATCCGCCCGTACTGCTTGCCTTCGAGGTGCCCTATTACGCGCCGAGCTTCGTGGCACTGGCCGTGCTGGGCGGCACGATTCCCACGACGCTCGCCGTCGCGGGGGCCATGTACCTGGGGGTCACGTTCGCGTTCGCCTACCGGATGTACCGCACGCAGATCGACTCGTTGTCGATGCGGTTCGAGAACGACGACCTGATGGCGCGCCTCGCCGTTGAGCGCGACACCGCCGAGCGCAGCAATCTGGCGAAATCGCGGTTTCTCGCTGCCGCAAGCCACGATCTGCGTCAGCCGGTGCATGCCCTGAGTCTGTACGTCGGGGTGCTGCGCGAACAACAGCTCAATGCCCGTAGCCGTCAACTGGTCGATCACATCGGCCGGGCGACCGCCGCCATGGGACAACTGTTCGACGGCTTGCTCAACATCTCGCGCCTCGATGCGGGCGTGATTCAGCCCAAGCCGCGCGTGCTGCGGCTCGCCCCGGTCATCGATCAGCTTCAACTCGAATACGCCCCGCAAGCCGCTGCGAAGGGTTTGATCCTGCGCGTGCACCGTGCCCGCAACGCCGACACGCTGGCGATACGCTCAGACCCGGTGTTGCTGGAACGTATTCTGCGCAATCTGCTGGACAACGCCATTCGCCACACGGCCCAAGGCGGCGTGCTGATCGGATGGCGCAAGCGGGGCAAAGCGGTGCGGGTGGAAGTGTGGGACACCGGCGTGGGCATTGCCGATACCGATCTCGACAAGATCTTTCTTGAGTTCCATCAGGTCGGCAATCCGGAGCGCGACCGGACGAAGGGACTCGGACTAGGACTCGCCATCGTGCGACGCACCGCCGATCTGCTCGGCCACCCGCTGTCGCTACGCTCCGTCACCGGGCGCGGCAGCCTGTTCGCGCTGACGATACCGCTCGCCGATGTACGAGCCGCCCGCCAGCCGGCCGATCCGGCCCCGGTGGCGTGCGTGTTGCCGCCCCGTGCAGCCGCTTCGCAAGGGCCGCTCGTCTGCGTGATCGAAGACGACACCGAGAACCTCAACGGGCTTTGCCTGCTGCTCGACGCCTGGGGTTATCGAACCGTGGGGGGCAGCAGCGGCGATGAAATCGTGCGTGCAGCGGTCGCCGCAGACGTCAAACCCGCGTTGATCGTGAGCGACTTCCGGCTGCGCGATCACGAGACCGGCATCGACGCCATCGATCGTCTGCACGAAGAATTTGCCGACGACACCATTCCGGCCATTCTGGTGAGCGGGGATACCGACCCGCGACGCCTCGTCGAAGCCTCCGCACGCGCCTGGCCGCTGCTGCATAAGCCGGTGGATGCGCTGTTGCTGCGACGCACGGTCGAACACGCGCTCAGCGCTGTGGGCAACGATGCCGCAGCGACGGGAAACGCCTAGCGTCAGGCGGGTTTGCCAAGCAGCCCGCCGCGACGCGCCAGCGAAGCCGCCTGCGTTCGATTGAGGGCGCCAAGCGTGGCGAGCACGGCCGAGACATGCGCCTTGACGGTCTTTTCCGTCATGCCCAGTCGCGCGGCGATCTCGCCGTTGCGCAAACCCTCGCAGACCAGCAGCAGCACCTCGCGCTGACGCGGTGTCAGCGTCGCCAGACGTTGCGTCACGGAAACATCGTCATCCAGAGGGGCGGCTGAGACGCCGGCACCTGCGGCACGCTCGCTCTCGCCGTCGTGGCTCACCGCATCCCCGACATCTTGCCAGCCGGACAGATAACGCTCTCCCCTCAAGACTGTCTGCAACGCGTTAAGTAATGTGCGGCTGTCGGCAGACTTATGGACGAAGCCATGCGCCCCCGCGACGAGCGCCGAACGTACGTCCTGCCGGTCTTCGGACGCCGAGATCACCAGCAGACGCAAATCGGGCCGGGCCGCACGAAGACGGCCCAGCAACGCGGTACCGGAAAGGTCGGGTAAGTAATAGTCCGCCATGACAGCGTGCACGTCGGGCCGGCCCGGAAGGCCGGAAAGCGCCGCCACGGCTTGCTCGCCGCTGGCAAACGCTTCGAAGTTCAGCGCCGGCGCGGCCGCACTCAGGGCGAGCAGCAAGCCCTCGCGAAACATTGCATGGTCGTCGATCAGGAAAACGGTCGGCACTGGGGAGCCATGCGCACGCGCGCACAGGGACGGTGTGTTGGCGATGCGACCGATTATGTCGCATTACTGACTGAAAGTCGTGATTTCCCACGCGATTCAATACCGCCATTCTCGCCAGCTGCCACAAGTATGTGCCCCGGCGGTGCATACGCCCTCTTGCGCAAATGCGAAAGGTCAGGAAAGTCCTGATGCGTTTCGCGAACATTCGCGGGCATTACGGATTGCGCAATCGATTACGAGATGTTTAAGATGTTCGAGACCTTGCGGCACCCCCATCCCGAAGAGATGGCGGCCGACGGGCGTCACTATTCGAATATTGGAGACAAGACATGCCCAGCCTCACCGGCCACCTGCGCCGTACGATTGCCGTCGCGGCTTCCTTCGCCCTCACCGCACTTGGCGGCGCCGTCACGACCGCCCATGCCGCACCGACGGGCGGCATCTCGGATGGCGTTGTGAAGATCGGCGTGCTGACCGACTTGTCCGGCGTGTCGAGCGACAACGCGGGCAAAGGCAGCGTGCTCGCCGCCACCATGGCGATCGACGACTTCTCACGCGATCACAAGGTGCTCGGTGCGCCGATCGAACTGATCTCCGCCGACTCGCAGGGCAAGACCGACACGGGAGCCACCATCGCCCGCGAGTGGTACGACCGCGACAAGGTCGACATGATTACCGACCTCACGTTCTCGAACGTGGCGCTCGCCGTCGATCGCATTGCCGACGAAAAGAAGAAGATCGCGCTGGTGACCGGCGCGGGGTCGTCCGCGATCAGCAACGAGCAATGCACGGCGCACAGCGTGCAATGGATGTACGACACCTACGCGCTCGCAAACTCGACGTCGCAGGCGTTGCTGCGCCGTGGACTCAAGTCGTGGTACTTCATCACGGCTGACTATGCGTTCGGTCAGGCACTGGAGAAGGACGCCAGCGAAATTCTCACGCGTCAGGGCGGCAAGGTCGTGGGCTCGGTGAAGCACCCGGTGAACTCGCCCGATATGTCGTCTTATCTGCTGCGGGCGCAGACGTCCGGCGCGCAAGTCATCGCGCTGGCGAACTCGGGCACGGACACGCTCAACACCGTCAAGCAGGCCTCGCAGTTCAACATGATTCAGGGCGGCAAGCAGGTCTTCACACCGCTGCTGTCGTTGATCACGGAAGTCCACGGCATGGGCCTGAAGAACGCCCAGGGCATGATCCTTACCAACGGCTTCTACTGGGATCAGGACGACCGCTCGCGAGCCTTCGCCCAGCGTTTCTACGCGCAGCACAAGAAGATGCCGACGATGATGCAGGCCGCTGTCTACTCGGCCGTGCTCAATTATCTGAAGGCCGTGCAGGCCGCCGGCACGGATGAGGCAGACGCCGTCATGGCCAAGCTCAAGTCGATGAAGATCGACGACCCGGTGATCCGCAACGGCCGGATTCGCGCCGATGGCAAACTGGTGCACGACATGTTGCTGGTGCAGGTCAAGACGCCGGCCGAGTCGAAGTCGGAATGGGATCTGTACAAAATCATGGAGACGATTCCGGCCGACAAGGCGTTTGCCCCGCTGGCCGATTCGAAGTGTGCGCTGGTGAAGAAGTAAGCCGCGCGCTCAGCGCTTGAGATCGGTGGCGGACGCGGGCTGTGTCTCGCCACCGCCATCGGCCGCACCGGCGGCACCCGCCGCCGGATCTTCCACACGACGGAACACGAGCGCCGAGGCCAGCGTAATGAGGCCAACGCACACGAACGTCATGCGAAAGCCCGCCACCGTCCCGCCCACGCCGACCTCCCCCGCCTGCCCGGCCAGATGACCGAACAGCGCCAACAACTGGCCGCCGATGGTCACACCCAGCCCCAGGGCGAGCATCTGCGCCATCGAGAACAGACCATTCCCTGCGCTCGCACGGCGTGCGCCGAGATCCTTGAGGGTGACGCTGTTCATCGCAGCGAACTGCATCGAGTTCGCGCCGCCGAACACGGCCAGTTGCAGCAAGCCCAGCCACATCGGCCAGCCCGGGCCGAACAGCGCGAAGCTGGCGATCGAGCCGCCGACGACGGCCGTATTCACCATCAGAAAGCGCGTGTAGCCGTGGCGCACCACCAGCGGCGTGACCATCCGCTTGACCACCACGCCCGCGAGCGCGACCGGCAGCATCATCAGCCCCGATGCCAGCGGGCTGTAACCCATGGCGACCTGAAGCAGTAGCGGCAACAGGAACGGTACCGCGCTGCTGCCGATACGCGCGACGAGATTGCCCAGCAAGCCGAGGCTGAAACTGCGCGTCTCGAAGAGTTCCAGCGGGAACAACGGCGCCGCGCGACGCCTGGCATAGGGCCAGTACCCCAGCGTGGTGACAACGCAGAGCAGCGCCAGCCCGACGGACACGCCCCATCCCGTATCGGAGAACGGGTGATCGAGCGCGAGCGTGAACGACACCATGGCGACCGAGAGCAGCGCGAAGCCTATCCAGTCAAAACCCGTGTCGATGACTTCGTCTTGCGATGGACGCGGCAGGTAGTGCCGCACGGCCAGACTGCCGAGCACGCCGATCGGCACGTTGATGAGAAAGATCCAGTGCCACGACGCGACTTGCACGAGCCAGCCACCCAGCACCGGGCCGATCATCGGGCCGACCTGCCCGGCAATCGACACGAAGGCCAGCGCCGCCAGATATTCGCCGGCCGGGAAAGTGCGCAGTACGGCGAGGCGTCCGATCGGCAGCAGCATCGAGCCGCCCGCCCCCTGCAACACGCGGGCGAGCACCAGTTGCGGCAGCGTGTGCGCCATCGCACAGCAAATCGAGCCGAGTACGAACAGCAGAATCGCGACGAAGTAGACACGGCGCGTGCCGAACCGGTCCGCCAGCCACCCGGATGCGGGGGTCAGCATAGCCATCGTCAGGGAGTAGGAGACGACCACCGGCTGCATGCGCAGCGGGTTCTCGCCAAGGCTCGCCGCCATGGCGGGCAGCGCCGTGTTGACGATGGTCGTATCGAGCGCCTGCATGAAAAAGCCCGCCGCAACGATCCATAGCAGGGCGGTGAGTGTCTTGTCTTGCTTCATGCGGCGCATTGGAGAGGCCCGGCAGCGGGGCCTGGCCTCTATGGAGAATTAAGCTGAAGCAGAATTCTAGCGCGCCTGGGCTGACCGAATGATGCGAATCTTGCATCGTCCGGCCATGTCGTGCCGCTCAGGCTGTCGTGTCGACGTGCGTGCCACTCGTTCGGGTCGGGTCCATCAGCGCCATGATCTGCGCCTGAATCGACATCGCCTGCGCGGACAAGGCCGTCGTCTGTTGAAGCTTGTCTTCCGGCGGGAGCCGATCGTTGTTGCGCACTGCATCAAGCTGCGCCATGACCTTCGCGAGCATATCCTTGAGCTTCTTGATCGTCTGGGCAACGATGGCATCGCCACCGCCGCCGCTGTCGGGCGTGGCGCTCACGGCCTGCCCCGTCTGCTTGGCGCCGTCACGCGCCCCGCGCACCATATCGACCATATTGGTATCGATGCGGCGGGAGTTCGTCCCGTTGTTCGTGCTGGCGTCGCCGGTGTTGGCTGCGTTGGTGGCATTGGCTGCATTAGCCGCGCTGGCCGTCGCGCCGGCCGCATTGGCCCCGTTTGCCGGGCTCGCTGCGCCGGACGCATTGGCCACCGCCTGCGCCTTGTCAGCCTGTTGCTGCTGGAGATGCGATTGCCAGACATCCAGCAGGCCGGATGTCGCACTTCCCTTGGTAGGAATGATGATGGTCATGAGAATGGGGGGCTCGGCGAAAAATTGTAAGGATTCGAAAGTATTTACGGCAATCCGAACGATTTCCTTGAGCCGTTGCGCCCGCCTCCACGAACTGAACGGCCCATGTCCCCTGTCGCCCCCCTGCCACCCTTTATCCCTCGTCAAACCAATGTCTGCCGATCCGCGCTCGTTTATGCGAGATAACCGGAGATGCCATCCCACAATAGCTTGAACGCCGTAATGACAAGGAGGCCGTAACAAGCCCGGTAAATCTGGCGTTGGTCCAGCCTGGCATGCGTTCGCCGCAGCGCAACGGATGATGAGCGACGGCACCGTGACAGAACTCGTAAGGCTCAAACGAGAGAAGACGATTTCGACCTGACGGAGTGAGGGGACGGACGGCATCGGCCGCCGCGCCCCCTCACCCACCGAATCAGGCCCTCACCGCCCGATAGCCTACGTGCTCGAAGTGGGCTTCGTCGTCGGCGGCACGCTCATCTTCTGCGTCGTCCGCACGATCGTCGTCGGCGAGTGCCTCGAGACGAATCGCCGCGTGCACGAGCGCGATGTGCGAGAACGCCTGCGGGAAGTTGCCGACCTGCCGATGGTGATGCGTGTCGTACTCCTCGGCCAGCAAGCCGACGTCGTTACGCAACGACAGCAACCGCTCGAAGAGCTTTCTCGCGTCTACCTGACGGCCGATCATCACCAGACAATCGACCATCCAGAAGCTGCACGCAAGGAATGCGCCCTCGCCCGCCGGCAAGCCATCGTCCACCCGGCTCGTGCGATAACGCTGCACCAGTCCGTCGCGCATGAGTTCTCGCTCGACCGCTTCGATGGTGCCGATCACGCGCGGATCATCTGCCGGCAGGAAACCCACCAGCGGAATCATCAGCACGCTTGCATCCATCTCCGCCGAACCATACGCCTGCATGAACGCATTGCGCTCCTTGTCGAAGCCATGCGTGCATACGTCTGCGTGAATCTCCTTGCACAAGCGGCGCCAGTGATCGATCGGTCCGGGCAATCCGAAGCGCTCGGCGGACTTGATCGCGCGATCGAACGCCACCCAGGCCATCACCTTCGAATACGTGAAGTGCTGACGTCCACCGCGCACCTCCCAGATACCCTCATCCGGCTTGCGCCACACCGTCTCGAGATGGGCCACGAGCTTCGTCTGTACTTCCCACGTGGCATCGTCCGGGCGCAGGCCGCCCAGACGCGCCTGATGCAAGGCATCCATCACCTCGCCATAGACGTCGAGCTGCAACTGTCCGACCGCGCCATTGCCCACGCGCACCGGTTTCGCACCTTCATAGCCGGGCAGCCAGTCGACTTCCCACTCCGGCAAACGCCGCTCGCCCGAGAGCCCGTACATGATCTGCACCTGCGACGGCGCACCGGCAACAGCACGCACCAGCCAATGGCTCCAGTCGCTCGCTTCGGTGTAGTAGCCGCCGAGCATGAGCGCCTGCAATGTGAGCGTGGCGTCTCTCAACCAGCAATAGCGATAGTCCCAGTTACGTTCGCCGCCGAGTTGTTCGGGCAGCGATGTCGTGGGCGCAGCGACCACGCCCCCCGTCGGCACGAAGGTGAGCGCCTTGAGCACGATCAGCGAGCGGCGAATCGCTTCGGTCCAGCGGCCGTCGAGCTGGCAGCGGTTGGCCCAGGTGCGCCAATAGCGTTCGGTATCGGTCAATGCGGCGAGTGGGTCGATCTCGCGCGGATCGGCGTGGTGCGACGGCACACGCGAGAGCACGAACGGCACGGTGTCTCCCGCCTTCACGTCGAAGCGCGCACGCAGGCTGCCCGGCACATCCTGAATCTCGATCGGCGTGCGCATCACGACTTTGTCAGGCCCCGCGATCAGTCGCATGCCCGGGCCGGTCGGATCGTTGCTGTCGAGCGGACGCGACCACGGCACCGACGCGCCATAGTCGAAGCGCAGGATCAACTCCATCGACATCGAGACAGTGCCGTGAATGCCCTTGACCAGCCGCACGAGGTCGGCCGCGCCGTCGCGCAACGGCATGAAGTCGATCACCGAGACGCAACCTTCCACGGTCTCGAAACGGGTCTCGAGAATCAGCGTGTCGTCGTGATAGCGTCGAGTGGAGGTAGCGCGAGGATCGTCGGGAGCGAGCTTCCATCGGCCGTGCTCGGGGCCGCCGAGGAGCGCAGCAAAACAGGCAGGGGAATCGAAATATGGCCAGCAGAGCCAGTCGATCGAGCCGTCGCGCGCGACTAGCGCGGCGCTGCGGCAGTCGCCAATCATTGCGTAATCTTCAATACGTGCCGGCATGCTCACCTCGCGAACAGGGGAGGAACGGTGCCCCCGGCTTCAGCCGGGCATGGGGGATACGGATACGCGCGGGATTCCCGGGACTCATGGAACTCATGGAACTCATGGAACTCATGGAACTCATGGGACTCGCGGGACTCGCGGGACTCGCGGGACTCGCGGGACTCGCGGGACTCGCGGGACTCGCGGGATTCGCTGAATGCGCTGAATGCGCTAAATACGCTGAATACGCGAGCGCGTGAAGCCCTATGGTACGCGCGTCATCGACACGCGGCCATCGGGTAAATGGCGGGAAGTGAAATCTTCCGGAGATTCTGCCAGGGGTCATGCTCTCCCTCCTTACGACGTTGCCGTCGGGTCAGTGGTCGGTGGCCTGTCGTGCACCCGTCTAAAAACCGACCGGCCACCGGGAGGGAAGTTCTACGCAATTTGCAAACACGCGGAGAATCCGCATCGCGCAAGCGTCATGTACGTCATGCCGTCGTGTGTGCCTCCTGCGCCAACCCATGCACCGCCCCTTGTGCGATCAGGTCATGGACCTGCCCGGCATCGAAGCCGTATTCGCCCAACACCTCGTAGGTGTGTTCGCCCAGCCGCGGTGCAGGACCACCGGTGCACTTCGGCGTTTCGGAGAAGCGAATCGGCAGGCCGATGCTGCGTGTCGGGCCGTCAAGCGGGTGCACCGTCTCCACCACCATCTCGCGCGCCACGATCTGCGGATGCGTCACCGCCTCGGAGATCGGCAGCACCGGGCCAACCGGCAAGCCCACGGCGTCAAGCCGCTCAACCCAGTTCTGCGTGGTGTCGCGCGTCAAATAGACGGTGAGCCGTTCGACGAGTTCGGCACGCTGCGCGGTGCGCCCCGCATTGGTGGCGAAACGCGGATCTCCGGCGATCTCGGGGGCGTCGAGCACCTGAAGCAGACGTTCGTAATTCGCCTGATTGGCCGCCCCGATATTGATCCAGCCGTCTTGGGTACGGAAGGCCTGATAAGGGGTGCTCGTCGGATTCGCCGAGCCGAGTTTCGGCGGATTCTCGCCACTCGCGAAAAAGTTGGCGGCGGCCCAGTACATCTGCTGAAAGCCCGCTTCGAGCAGCGACGTGTCGACGATTTGCCCTTGCCCCGTGCGCAGTCGATGCGCATAAGCCGCCGAGATGCCGAGCGCCGCCAGAATGCCCGCGTTGATGTCCGCGATCGGCGAGCCCGCCTTGATGGGCGCCTGTCCCGGCTCGCCCGTCACGCTCATCAGCCCGGAGAGCCCCTGCGCGATCAGATCGAAGCCGCCTTTATCCGCATACGGGCCGGTGCGTCCATAACCGGAAATCGAGCAATAGATGAGCCCCGGGTTGGCCTCGCGCAGCGTCTCGTAGCCGAGGCCGAGCTTTTCCATCGTCCCCTTGCGGTAGTTCTCGGTAACGACGTCGGCACTCGCCAGCATCTTGCGCAACACCGCTTTACCGCCCTCGGTCTTGAGGTTGAGCGCAATGCCGCGCTTGTTGCGATTGAGCATCATGAACGAGGCCGACTCGCCATGCGGGAGGATCGGTGCAAATCGACGCGCATCGTCGCCTTCCACCTTCTCCACCTTGATGACATCGGCTCCCATGTCCGCGAGCATCATGCCGCACACCGGCCCTGACATGATGTGCGACAGCTCGATCACCTTCACGCCCTGCAACGGCCCACCGGCCTTCTTCTCGGAATGTCCCATGTCAGCGCCCCTCGAACACGGGAGTCGACTTCGCGAGGAAGGCTTGATAACCCGTCTGAAAATCGGCTGTGCCGAAGCACGCGAAACCTTCATCGATCTGCGCTGGCGTAAGCGGCTGGCCACTCACCAGTTCGCGCACGAAGCGCTTGTGCCAACGCGCGACCAGCGGCGCCCCGGCGGCGATGCGCGCCGCACTCGCCAGCGCTTCGCGTGTGACGTCGGCATCCGCCACCACACGGGTGACGAGGCCGATGCGCAATGCCTCCTGCGCATCGAAGATCCGCCCTTCGAGCAGGATCTCGAGCGCGCGCGCCGGGCCGAGCAGTCGTACAAGGCCCGACAGCTCCGCGTGCGCCATCACCAGCCCCAACTTGTTGATGGGCGCACCGAAGCGGCTCGACTCGCCACAAATACGCACGTCACAGGCCGCCGCGATCTCCATGCCGCCGCCAACGCAAATGCCGTGAATCATCGCGACGAGCGGCACCGGGCAATTCGTCAGCGCATCGAGCGTGCGGTGCATGAGAGCGCCATACGCACGCGCCTGCTCCACGTTGGCGCGATCGGTCTCGAACTCCGCAATATCGTTGCCCGGCGCGAACGATTTTTCACCCGCGCCACGCAGCACGATGCAGCGCACGTCAGGCGTCTCGGACAAGGCCAGAATCGTGTCGCCCAAGGCCTGCCACATCGGCTTGGTCAACGCGTTGAGCTTCTCTGGGCGATTGAGCGTGACCAGCGCAACTGCGCCGTGTCGCTCGGTCAGAACGGTCGATGTCACATTGCCTCCTTCAAACGCCAGCACGCACCCGATGTCGGCCAGCTTCGATTTTTGGTATACCAATTTTCGGTAAACGATAAATTCATCACCGAGTCATTGGCAAGCATCAAAGCGAATAATCAGGGTTAACGTTGAAAAACAGGCGATTGGCGATTGACGACTCAACGCATCGCCATCAGAATTGGCATTCCATTTTTGAGATTCTTGCGCATGAGCACGTCCGCCTCGCTGAACGCCGCCGCTTACGTTGCCCTCAAGGCGCGCATCGTGCGCGGCGACCTGCGCCCCGGCGCACCACTCTCGGAACGCGCCCTTTGCGAGGAACTGGCGGTCTCACGCACGCCGCTGCGCGAAGCGCTCAAGCGGCTGGCGAACGAGGGGTTGGTGGAGATTTCGGAAACGCGCAGAGCGCGTGTGGCGCGCGTGAGTGTCGATGAGGTCGTGAATCTGCTCGCCGTGATGGCGGTGCTCGAAGGACTCTCGGGGGAGCAGGCGTGCGAGAAGGCGTCAGACGCCGATCTGGATGAACTGGCGCGACTGCAGAATGAAATGGAATCGGCTTATGCGCGTACCGATCACGCCGCCTACTTCGCCCTCAATCAGCAGATTCACCTGAGCATTTTGCGTATGGCGGACAACGGCCCGTTGGCCGAATACTTCCACAATCTCAACGCCCGTCTGCGGCACGTGCGCGAACGCCTCACACCAACGCCCGAGCGCTGGCGTCAGGCCGTCGACGAACATGCGGAAATGCTGGCGCTACTGCGCCGGCGCGATGGCAAACGATTGCGCCCGTTGATGGAGGCGCACCTGCGCAGCAAGACCGACGCCTACGTGGCGGCCATGCTCAACGAAGGGTTGGTGAGTATGAGTCGTGCAGCGTGAGTGTTTTGTCGTGTGAACCTGCACGACACCTGCGCGGCACCTATGCATCAAGCCGCGACCCGCACATTGGCGAGAACGGTAGCGCACTTGGCCATCAGGTGAGCGCGCAGCAGTCGCCCTAATGCCACACCGTCGCGCTGACGCAGGGCGCGCAACATCGCCACATGTTCATCGACGGCCTGCTCCCACTTGCCGGCGTGCAGATTGGAACGGAATCGCAGCGCCTGCAGGCGATGATTGACCGCTTGATACATCTGCGTGAGTGCAGGGTTACGCGCCGCCGCGTTGATACGATCGTGAATCCGCTGGTTGCAGTCAAAATAGCCCGACAAATCGCCGTTCGCGTGGCAGGCGTCCATCGCGGAATGCAACTCCTGAATCTCGTCGATTTCTGCTTGTGTAATGCGCTCGCAGGCCAGTTCGCCGGCCAGCGCTTCAAGGCCGCTGAGCAACTCGAACGCGTCGGCAACATCGCTGGCGGACAGCGTCACAACGCGCGCACCGCGATTCGGCAACAATTCGATCAGGCGCTCGACCGCCAGCATCTTGAGCGCCTCACGCAACGGCGTACGCGACACGCCAAGCTGCTCACAAAGCGCGCGCTCGTTCAGATGCGCCCCCGGCAGCAGGACTCCCTCGGTAATCATTTTGCGTAGACGATCCATCACGGCCAAATGCAGTGCCTGACGGCTGATCGGCTGCGCCGCACCGTTGTCCGGCGGATGGATGGCGGGGGCACGTACGGTGTTCAGGGTCACGGAGTGCATAGGCTCGGCCAGGTCGTCGTTCGCTTTGAGAGGAAAGTCATCGACTGCACGCACTGCACTTTCGCGGGTGACGGCATTCACCATCGCTGTCGCACCCCACGAAATATTACGAATTATTACGAAATCCGATTCTCGCAGATCGACGTGGGTTTGACTACGTTAGATGGTGTTTTCACTGAGTAGGCATCACGTTCGCTGCACTGCGCAACGGCATGTGAATTTTGTATACGATGTGGAGCAACGTGCTGCCGGCAGATGCCCGGCGCATTGCCCTTCCCTCAGGAGACTGCAAGATGTTCGAGAATCAAGCCGCTGTCGAATCGCTGGCCCAACTGCTGGCCGACACCCGCCGCGGCAATACGCCGATCGACTCGCCCGCGCCTGCGCTGCTCCCGGCCGATGCCCGCGCCGCCTACGCCGTGCAGTTGCGCACACTCGATCTGCTCGGCGAGACGATTGCCGCATGGAAAGTGGGCGCCAAGGCCCCGTCGGATCTGCCGAATTGCGCGCCGATCCCCGCCTCCGTCGTGAGCGACGCCGGCGGCGCCCTGGCGCTCGACGACTTCTTCCGTCCGGGACTGGAGTTGGAAATTGCGTTCCGACTGGCGCGCGACATCAAGCCGGGCACCTATGACGAGCGTGCGGCAATGATGTTCGTCGGCGAAACGCTGACCACGATCGAGATCACCGACAGCCGCTTTGCGACGAAAGGCCTCGACAGCCGATTCGCGCTCGCCGATCTGCAAAACAATGGCGCGCTCGTGATCGGCAGCGGCCGTGACTATGATGCGTCGCTCAACTACATGAAACCGAAGCTCACGTTCTCGCTCGACGGCACCGACATCGCGCCGGCACACACCGGCAACACCGGTGGCGATCCGCGTGCGCTGCTGACATGGCTCGTCAACCACAACGGCAAGCGCGGTATCACGATGCGCGCGGGCGCCATCATCACCTGTGGCTCCTACGTCGGCATGATTCCCGCCAGCGGCAAAGGCGAGCTACGCGGCACCATCGACGGCATTGGCGAAGTGTCCGTCACGCTGAAGTAAGGACATTCGGCGCGCACGCAGCGATCAGTGCTGCGTGGCGCGTCCGTCTGCCCCCGCCAGCATCTTCGGCGCGAGTAATGCGATCGGGACAATGCACAGCAGCCCGGCACCCAATGCCACCGGCAAGCTGATGCCGTGGGCAATCGCGCCAATCAACACCGGCCCGATGAGCAGCCCGAGATAGGCCAGCCGCGCCATCACCGCGATGGCTTCGGCACTCGCCATGCCTGCGCCGCGCGCGACCTCGCCCGATGCGGCGAACATCACTGGCATCACATTCGACAATCCGAGCCCCGCGAGCGCGAAGCCCGCAACGGCCGCCGCTGGTACGCGCCAGAACAGCGCCAGCAAGACACCGCCAACACACAGCAGACTGCTCACGCGCAGCAGTCGCGCACCGCCCGTGCGAGCACGCACCGGGTCGCCACCGAAGCGCCCTCCGGCCATGCCGAGCGAAAACGCGGCGTACCCTGCCCCGACCCATGCGCCTTGTGCGGCGACGACCTCGCGCATGTACACCGCCGTCCAGTCGTACATCGCGCCCTCAACCACCAGCCCCAGAAACGCGAGAATGCCGAAGCCCGTGAGCTTTCGATGCAGCTTGCGGCGGGCGGCATCGTCCAGCGCAGGCGGTGGCGTGTGCGCGCGCGCTGCGCCCTTGTCTGCGCTCTTGTCTGCGCGCTCACTCGCGACCGGCGCTTCGCCGGGCATCATGTCGGGCTGCATGAAGCGCGCACCAACGATGATCACCACCGCGCACAGTAACGCCGCGAGGCCCATATGCCATTGCGGCGACCCTTGATGCGCAAGCCATGCGCCACCAACGAGTGCACCCGCCATACCGCCAAGGCTGAAGCAACCATGCAGCGACGCCATGATCGGCTTGCGATAGCGCGCTTCGAGCGTGGCAGCCTGTGCATTGACGGCAACGTCGTAGGTCGCGTTCGCCGCGCCGTAAAGGGCGAGCCAGCTCACCAGGCCCCAGTAGCTCGGCATCGACAGGATGAAGGCGCTCGTCACGGCGAGCGCAATGCCGGAATGCAGACTCGCGCGCTGACTGCCGGCGCGTCCGACCCAGCGTGCCATACGCGACATCGTGATGATGGCGCCGCCCGCCACGGCGAACATGGCCACGGAGAGGCTGGCGTCGTTCAGATCGAACATCGCCTTGACGGTGGGCACGTGAACGCCCCACGTCGCGTAGAGAAATCCGCTGCAAAACAGCAATGCCATCGTCGCCGCGCGTGCAGGCCAAAAGCCCGTGCGTGGCTTCGTTATTTCAGAAGTCATGGGAAGCGCAAGAAAAGCGGGAATGACTCGGCAGAGAAGCCTGCGTAGTCGTTTGAAGAGAAGACCGGCGAGGCCCCGGCACAGTGCGGGGCCGTCCAAGTTGAGAATTCTAGCGCACTCTGTGTGACATTGCCGCGCACTCGTCGTGCAATTGCCGCCGCGCGACGCATCAATGTCACATTGAATAAAGCTGACCGCCCCGCCTCATCCGCGGGCGCTTCACCACGTGTCGAGTTTCCTCAGCAGCGTGCTGAGCGCCCAGATCGCGTCGTTCGGATTGTCGCGCGCGTTGACTTCGGCGAACGCCGCCACGTGCCCCGCCCCTGCGCCATCCGGCATATTGAAGTGCACGCCCAGACGCTTCAGCGTGACGAGCAGTTGCTCGAACTCCGGCCAGTGGTCCATGCCTCCGCCGTCACGCGAGGCGATCACAGACAGAATCAAGGTACGCCCCAGCCCCATGCCGTCATAACCGCAAACGCACGGGTCGGCGCCGAGACTGTGCAACGAACGAACGACCGCGGCGGTGGCGTCGCGCAGCCGTATGTCGGTGCGGCCCTCCCGCCTGAGGGTCGTCACGGCGGTGTAGCCGTACAGCAGTTGTGCGCCAGCCTTCGCGTACAGCATGGGCGAATAGCCGCGTGCATCCAGCGCGTTGAGATTGGCACCGAAACTCGCGAGCAGTCCGACAGTCGCGAGATCACCATGCAGGGCGGCGTAATGTAACGGCGTGGCCCCTCGCAAGATCGGCACCGGATCTCCGGCAGGCGCACGTGCCTCGGGAGACGCGACGTTGACATCGAATCCGAGCTGCAACATCTTCTCGACGGCCGCCACGGGAAGGCCTGCGCGCATCGAGAACAGCAGGATCGGCTCGCCGGTGAACGTCAGCATGAGACGTTGCGAATACGGATTGCGGGGCAGCAAGTCCAGCAACGCCATGCCCAGGAGGGGATCGACCGGCTCTCCCGAATGAGGATCGCATTGCATTGCCTGCCCCGCTCGCGTCACCGCGCCCCGCCAGACGTTTTCCTCGAATGGCCACTGCCGGTGTCCCGCCAGTTGCATGACACGAAGGGCTCGCCGCGCCTCGCGCGACGCCGCGACGTCGGTCACATTCGGCACATGATTCCACCAGTTCGTCAGTGGCGAGCACACCGTGGCGAATGACGCAAGCACCGACATGACGGCGTCTTCGGGGGCGTCGCGAAGCAGCTCGCACAGGTCCTGCGCCGCCTCGTCCGGCAGACCCGTGCGCAACAGCGCGTCCAGTCCGACGTCCGCAGCGGGCAGGAACACGAGGTATCGCAGGGCCGCCACTTCCTGCGCATTCAGCAGAACGCTGCCCCTGACATCACGAGGCAGCAGCGGCTCGAGAAATGCCGCGACCTGACCGGAAGACGCCGTTGCCGCGGAGAGCAGGCTCTCGCGAAGCGGGCTGTCTCGCGGCGCACGCGCGTATCGTTCGCGCATGTCCGCAAGGTCGGATTGGCCGGGACTGGAACACCACTGACGCCCGAACATCGGCGCAGTCATTGCGGAGCGATGCGGGGCGACACCGCCGCTGAGCGAAGGAAACATCGGGGAACTCCTGATCTGAGGGATGAGGGCTTGCCAGCCCAACCGGCAACGGATCAGGTTCGTGCCTGAGCCGTGGGTGCGCAGCACCCGCCGTTGGGCATCCTATGCACCCGCGCAGCGAGGCATCTTGGCAATCCGACATCAACCTGTCGGGAGTCGACGTCGCAACGCCCGCGGCGCCCGAAGTTATCCACCGTTTTTGTTCACAAGGCTGTGGACAACGAACGCAGGAGAATCGCCAAGCGATTGATCGGTATGGAGTTTTCGACGAAAGGGATCAGACCGTGGCACCCGCAGGCAAATGGCCTGCGGTACCGCCGATTTATCCACAGATTTTGTGTTCAAGTCTGTGGAAAAGTCCTTGATGACAGGACACAACTCGTTGATTCAAATCGAAGATTCAGTCACCGGAGGCCGCCGCAGCAGCAACGTGACGCTCCGCGCCCATCGCGAACCCCTTGTTGCGCTCGCGCACGACACGATGAATCAGCTCCCACACCGTATGCGCCACCGGCGAGAGCGAACGGTTCTTGCGACGCACGAGCACGATGTTGCGCTCGAAGGCCGGCAATAGCGGGCGCACGGCCAGCGTGGAGTTCTCCGGCAGCGGCAATGCCAACGGCGGCAGCACGCTCACCCCCAGCCCTTCCTGCACCATGCGGAAGATGGTGCTCACATGGCCCAGCTCCTGCGTAATCGTGCCTTGCACCTTCTGGGTGGTAAGTGCGCGATCGATCAACGGACGGCTACCCGAACTCTGATTGAGCAGCACCAGGTTTTCGCCCGAGAGTTCCGACCAGTGCACGGCCGCCTGCGTGGCGAGCGGATGATCGCTGCGACACACGAGACAGAACGGCTCGCTCATCAGATGCTCGGTCGTGAGGTCATCCGCCCCTTGAGGCGCGACCACGATGCCGAAGTCCACGTCCCCTGCACGCACGCTGTCGAGCACCGCCCGCTGCATCTGGTCGACGAGCGCGAGCGCGATATCCGGATACGTCGCCTGCGACGCCAGCAGCACGCGCGGCAACAGCGTTGCGGAAATGGTCGGGGCGGCACCGATGCGAACACGACCCGTCGTGCGGGCTTCGGCGCCGTGCGTCTGCAACAGGGCGATCTCGAGTTCATCGAGCACACGGTCGAGATTGCCGGCCAGCGTAACCCCCGCGTCGGTCAGTGCAACCTCGCGTGTCGTGCGGTCGACCAGACGCAGGCCAAGTTGCGCTTCCAGTTCGTTGATGCAACGGCTGATGGCCGGTTGTGTCAGGCCGATCTCGGCGCCCGCGCGGCTGAAGTTCTTGCTGCGCGCCACGACCATGAAGACCTTGAGTTGTCTCAGCGATACGTTCATGTGCTTGTGCCCTGCCAGAAAGTGAGCAAACGAGCCATCGGAATGACTCTGGCGCGCCGCATCCGGCGGCGCGCCCCGTGATTCCCCGATCAAGCCCATCGATCGGGTCAAGCCGCCGCTTTGACCATCTCCTCCACGACCTTCTTCGCGTCGCCGAAGACCATCATCGTCTTGTCGAGATAGAACAGATCGTTATCCAGCCCGGCGTAACCCGCCGCCATCGAACGCTTGTTGACGATGATCGTCTTGGCCTTGTAAGCCTCGAGAATCGGCATGCCGGCAATCGGCGATTGCGGATCGTTCTTTGCGGCCGGATTCACCACGTCGTTCGCGCCGAGGACCAGCACCACGTCCGTCTGACCGAATTCG